>CBIHRE010000151.1:0-9855 GCA_966212385.1 uncultured Akkermansia sp.
GGGCGACCGCCGCTCTTTCCGTAGGTATCCTAATCTCTGCCGGTTTCCAAGACGACCGCAGTCTTCAGCTCCACCTTCACCCAGCCCGGCTGCCGCTCGTCGAAGGCGCGATACGCTTCGAGCACGTTTTGCATCGGCTCGCGGTGGGTGAGGATTTGCAACGGATCCACCGCACCCGTTCGAATGAGCTCGATCAGCCGCGGCATGTATTTGCGGTGATTGCAGTTTCCCATGTTGACCGTGAGATTCTTGTTCATCGCTTTCCCCAGCGAAAACTCCTGCATCGTTTGCGGATAGGCTCCGATGATGGCGATGGTGCCGGCTTTCGCAACGGCCTCGACCGCCCAGTCCACCGCCTGACTCGGCGCGTCCCCGGGCCGCCACGTCGCTCCGTCCGGATGCGTCTCGGGCGCGACTGCCATCAGCTGCCGCTCGAAACGCGGCGCGTTCGACTTGGCTTTTTTGGCCGCGGGTCCGGTGTGCGGACGCACCGCGTCCACGCCCACCGCGTCGATCGCGCGGTCCGCGCCGATCCCGCCGGTTAGGCGGTGGATCGCCTCGATCGGATCCTCGGCGTTGAAATCGATCGTTTCGGCCCCTTGCGCGCGGGCCATTTCGAGGCGGGTGGGCTCGGTATCGACCCCGAGAACCCGGCTTGCCCCGACGAGGAACGCACTCGCGATGGCGAACTGCCCCACCGGACCGCAGCCGAAGACCGCGACGACGTCGCCCGACTTGATCTCGGCCAGCTTCGCGCCGAAGTAGCCCGTGGGAAAGATATCGGAGGTGAGGATGGCCTCGTCGTCGCGCACCTCGGGCGGGAGCTTGACCAGGCCCACGTTGGCGAAAGGCACGCGCGCAAACTCCGCCTGGAGACCGTCGAAGGCTCCGCTCAGCTGCGGCCCGCCGAAAAAGGCGGTGCCGGCGCCTGGGCCGTTGGGGTTGGCGATATCGCATTGAGAAAAGTATCCGGATCGGCAATACGCGCAGGAGCCGCACCCGATGGTCGATGGAATGACCACGCGGTCGCCCGGCTTCAAATTCCGGACGTCGGCTCCGACTTCCTCGATCACCCCGACGCCTTCGTGGCCGAGGATGGTGCCGGGCCTCATGCCCGGAAATGTTCCGCGGATCATGTGAAGGTCGGTGCCGCAGATCGCGGACGCGGTGATGCGCACGATCGCGTCGGTGCGGTCGCGCAGTTTGGGTTCCGGCACCTCTTCGAGACGGATGTCTCCGATGCCATGAAAAACGACGGCTTGCATAAGGGCTCCTTGAGTTGCGGTTGAAAAATCGGGGGACGATGACGACGCATCGGCCGATCTTCGGATCGTTTTTTATGCTTTCTCGGCCTGGCCATCCATCCGAGGCACGAATGCCGCGGCGGTGGGGGGCCGCGTCCGCCGTTCTACGGGAAGCGAACACCACGTGCCGCTGGAAGGGATGGGGCTGCGCCTTGCCCGGCGGCCGACGGACCGGTGCCCGGTCGCTCTCTCTCGCGCGCGGTGGGTGGATGCGCCGCATCCGCAGGGCGGCTGCGGCCCCGCCGTTTGTCGAGCCGGCGGCCCCATGGTGAGGGCGCGGCCGCGGAGTTATCTTGGGACGTTCCCTTTACCTCCTATGAACCACAAAGAATCCCAACGCGATATCCACGGCCACGATCTCTCGTCCTGCATAGAGGTCTGTTCCGAATGCCACGACATCTGCCAACGCATGATTTACCAGCACTGTCTCAGTCTGGGCGGGAAACATGTGGAGCCGGAGCACCTGAAGCTGATGGCGGATTGTGCCCAGATTTGTCACACCTCCGCCGACTTCATGCTGCGAGCCTCTCCTCGCCACGTGCTTTCCTGCCGCATTTGCGCGGAGATCTGCGAGGTTTGCGCCGACGACTGTGAGCGCGTCGGCGAGATGGAGGACTGCGTGAACGCCTGTCGCCGCTGCGCCGAAATGTGCCGCGAGATGTCCTCGGTCTCCGCCTGAGCTTTGGGTTCTGGATCGCAGGGAGGGAGGGGGCGGGCGTCGTGTCACCCGCCTCCTCTCTCTTTCTTTGACCGCATGAGGACGGCAATCAGGAGCAGAAGATGGAAGCGATAGAGCCTGAGCGCCACCGGCCGCCACGGTCGCGGCGAGGAAAACGGTGCGGAAAAAGTCGCGGGTGGGGAGGCGGAGGCCGGCTTGCATGAACGTGGGACCGCCACCATCGCCTCTAGGGTTTATTCACGGCATGACCTTTGCCGTCGCGTGATTTCCGTCATACGCCCCATCACGAGGGCAGGACAATCTCCACCATTGCGCTCCAACACCGCTCCATGGCGGGACGCGGCGAACGAACGCATAATTCCTCCATCTCGCCGAAGCCAACACGTCGTTGGCGGCGAGCCGCCGGCACCGGCGTTCCACAACCCAAGCTCATCCTGTCATGTCCACCTATCGTATCCATCTGAACCAGCTGCGGCCCGATCTCGCGCCGCATCTGGAAAAATCGCTCGAGTCCGTGCCCGGGGTTCAATCCGTCTCCATCGAGGTCGGCGAACGCTGCGTCTTGGTCGAGCACGACAACGCCGACCGCGAGACCCTTGCGGCGGCGCTCCGCGAGGAGGGCTTCCAGCCTTCCTTCGAATGATCCGCCCGGCTCGGCGCCGCTCGCCCGCGCAAGCGGCAGATGGCGCGGTCTCCGTTTCACCTCACGTCCCCGTTCTTCACCCAATTTCCGATGAGCTCCTCGTCCCACAACGCTCGGCGCATCGCGCTGACGCTCTTCCGCGACGCGGTGGAGGATCTCGACGGCAACCGCGAGATCCTCACGCAGGCCTTGAAGGATAAAACGCCGAATCCCGTCACCACCCCATGAATACGAAATCCGCCGGCACACCGCTCGCCGGGGCGCAAACCCGGTCCGTCCGTGTCGAGGCGGACGGGGTGGTGCTCCCCGGCGACTTCACCCCTCCTCCCGAGGCGCAAGGGCTCGTCCTCTTCGCCCACGGCAGCGGCAGCAGCCGCCACAGCCCACGCAATCGCCACGTGGCGCGGAGACTCGAGGCGGCCGGCCTCGGCACCCTGCTTTTCGACCTGCTCCCGGAGGAAGAGGACGCCTGCTCCGGGGGGCGCGATCTGCGCTTCGACATCCCGCTGCTTACCCGCCGCCTGCTCGCTGTATCCCGCTTCGCCTTCGCGCAGGCGGAGGAGCGTTCCCTGCGGGTCGGCTATTTCGGATCGAGCACGGGAGCCGCGGCGGCCCTTCGCGCGGCGGTCGAGGGCGGCGAGGCGGGGCCGGCGGCGGTGGTTTCCCGGGGTGGGCGGCCGGACTTGGCGGGCCGCGAGGCGCTGGGCCGTGTCTGCGCTCCCACGCTTCTAATCGTTGGCTCCCGCGACCAGCCGGTGTTCGACCTGAACGAAGATGCCTTGGCCAGACTTCGCTGCGAAAAACGCCTCTCGGTGGTGCCCGGCGCGACCCACCTTTTCGAGGAGCCCGGCTGCCTCGATGCCGTGGCCGATCTTGCGATCGCTTGGTTCCGTGAACACCTCGTTCCGCTGAGCGGCCTCCACCCATGACCACGCTAATGCCCTACAAAAACCGTGCAGCGGCCGGACGCCTGCTCGGGCGCCGGCTGGCCGCCTACGCCGGGCGCTCCGACACGGTGGTCCTCGGCATCCCGCGCGGCGGCGTGCCCGTGGCCCTCGAAGTAGCGAGGGAGCTGCGCGCGCCGCTCGATGTTTTCATCGTGCGCAAGCTCAGCCTGCCCTCGCAGCCGGAGCTTGCCATGGGAGCGATCGCCTCCGGCGGGGCTTGGGTGCTCAACGAAGACGTGCTGCGCCAAGGCAACGTGAGCCGCGTGGAGCTGGAGAATGCGCTGGCCGTCGAGTCGGCCGAACTGCGGCGTCGCGAGGAGCTTTATCGTGCGGGACGCCCGGCGCTCCGCCTGCAAGAGCGAATCGTGATCGTCATCGACGACGGCGTGGCGACGGGCGCCAGCCTGCGCGCGGCGCTTCAAGCCGTGACGGCGCATCGTCCCGCGCGGGTCGTGGCCGGCGTGCCGGTGGGCGCGCCCGAAACCATCGAGGCGATGGCGGCGGAGGTGGACGAGGTTGTCTGTCCCCTGCGACCCGATCCGTTTCATGCGGTCGGCGTTTGGTATGACCATTTTGCTGAGACGAGCGACGACGAGGTGCGCCGTTGCTTGGGGAAAGACGCAGCGGTCGGAATACACCAACCAACGGAATCAGGAAGTCGTGGCCTGGGTGGAGGAGAACCCTGAAATCAAGGCCAAGGTGGGAGCGCGCATCCGCAACGTGCCGCCTGAAAACCGTGAACGGGCCTTCATCACGGCCGCCAAATCGTTCGCGTTGAATCAAACGGTGGCCAAGCGCGGCGTCGCTCCTTGATCTCTCTGGCTCGTTCGACGGCGGTCGCTCCGGCGGCCGCCTCTTTTCGCTACCACGTGTGCTACTTGCCTCCAGTGTCAGCGTCCTTCTAGGTAATCGCAGCACGGCATGGATAGGTATACATTCAAGGCGGCTCGAATCGCCCAAAAAATGAGTCAAGGAGCGCTCGCCAAGGCGGTCGGGCTCACCTCTTCCGAAGTCTCCCGCATGGAATGCGGATACCGGGACATCCGTCCTGACGAAGCCGCTGCGCTCGCCAAGGCGTTGGGTCTCGTCGTTGCCACGTCTCCGGCGCCTGTCGCGGTAGCCGCAACTGTGGTGGCGCCTCCGTCGCCGCTTTCACCTCCGGCACTGGCTCCAATTCAGGCTATCGTCGCGCAGGTGGCACCGGCTCCGCCAGTCGGAAACAATTTGGATGATCCGGCCAATTTCACGGAGCTGCCAGACCTCGGTATTTTGGAACGCGGCGCACTGCCGCCGACCGTGCATCGCGAGCGGCTGTTCGCCGGCTTGTCCCGTGCGAACAAGGTGCTCCATACCTCGCGGGTGCGAGCGGCCGTTTGGCGCGAATGGCGGCAATTTGAGCGGAAAATCCACGCGCTTTTGCAGGCCGGCTAGTGGCGCCGCACAATCAGCGTGGTGGAAAAAGCGGAGCTTCCCTTGAGGAAACGCCCCGTTCATCTGCCAAGGCCTTACGGAAAAAAGGGACGGGCCTGAGCCCCTTTCAGCCACTCGGGTTCGTCCTGCGCCCCCTGGCGCACTTATCATGGTCCCATGAACGCATTACCTCCCATTCTCGTCGTGGACGACTCAGCGGACGACGTATTCATTTTAACACGACTGCTCCTGCGAGCAGGCGTGCAAAACAAGGTAATTGGCTTTGAAGATCCACGGCCTGCTTGTTCTTATCTCGAGGGGGAAGGAAGAAAGGAGAATAGCCTGTTTTTCCCAATTCTGGTTTTCACCGATCTCGAAATGCCAAACATGGATGGCTG
Organism: uncultured Akkermansia sp.; assembly: GCA_966212385.1. Lineage (GTDB taxonomy): Bacteria > Verrucomicrobiota > Verrucomicrobiia > Opitutales > Opitutaceae > IMCC26134_A. The sequence continues at coordinate 5,382 of CBIHRE010000151.1, forward strand.
TGCCTTCGTGACATGGATTCGCCAGCAAAGCAGTTCGCTGCGCCTGCCCGTTTACATGATTACCGGGTCGAGCGATCCCGCCGCTCACGAGAGTGCAATAGCCGCGGGAGTTAACCGGGTATTTCAAAAATTTCCGAGCACTACGGCGCTGGCCGAACTGGCCCTAAGCTGCGGCTGCAAACTGAAGTAATTGAGAAAGACTGCTTGTTCGAGCCCTGCAATGGGCTGGTCATCGCTATCGGCGGCGTCCGGTGTTTTCAGACTGCATATCTCGCAGGTGCGAGCGGCGGTTTGGAGGGAGTGGCGGTAGTTTGAACGGAAAATTCACGGGCTATTGCAGGTCCCTGCCGGTTAATCGGCATCGCACTTCAAAACGGCACTTGCCGCGACCCCGCCGACTGGCGGCGAAAACTTTTAGCTACTCATCTGGACCTTGTTCACTTGAACTCGGAGCCAGCGGCCTGTCGCGTGTGGGTTAAGCCGGCGGCGTTGGGATTTCAAAGGCCAACGAAGCGTTTTCGCTTAGGACGTAAAGCCGTCCTGGTTCTCTTTGGCCAATAGCAGCATCGGGAAACATCTTCCGGACTGCGGTGAGGAGCGTATTGTCGCATGAGCGAAGGCGCTCGTCGGGAACCAATTCGAAGTCACGAAAGTTAGGCTCAAAGTAGTCTATCAGGAAGGGTCTGTATGTCTCTGAACCCGATGGCGCTTCCGCGAAGAGGGGCATGCGTCGACCTTACTCCAAAGTAGCTCCTTTCATAAGGCGGCAGGGCTCCTACCTCGAATGAGGTAAATTTCTGAAGGGCCTAGCTCGGCGTTCTGGGGCAGCTGGAGCCGAGGCAGTGAAAAGCCTAATTCCGCGCAGGCACCTTGAGCTTGGTGCTGATGTGCAGTGCCACCTCGGCCGGATCGAAATAAACGAAGTGGCCGACGCGGTGATAGGGGATGCGGCGAAGCTTCGTCCATTCGCGCAGGGTGCGAATCGACGGTTCCCGGCCCTTCGGGAAGAGTCCGCAGGTGCGGAGGCCAACGATGTCGGTGAGGTGGGGGAGGACCGGTGCAGGGAGTTGCGTTTCCATACCCCTGCGCGGGTGTAAACGCACTTGCTTGCGGGTAAGCACGGCGCGCGTCGCCTGCCGAAAAACGGCACGTGTCGCAAATCCGCCCGGCGTGGCGCGGCGTCGCGGCGACCACGCCGGAGAGGATTCATGCGGCGACGGGCAAGGCCTTGGGGTCCTCCTCTCTGGTGATGTTCTTCGGCATGATCCCGAAAAATGCCTCGGCTTCGGTGGGGCTCTTCAAATCGAGGTAGTGCTTGCGAATGATTGCCTCGGAGTTGCCCGCCTGAATCGCGGCCTCTCCGATGGAGCGGAATTTGGCGACGAACATGGAAATGAAAGTGTGCCGCATGATGTCGTGCGAGAGCCCAAAGGCCTTCGCGATTCGGGCGCGGGCGTGCTGGAGGTTTTGAGGCACGATGGAAAATTTCCCGAGCGGGTAGGCTTTGAGCCACGCGGCGAGGTTGGGTTGAATCGTCACCTTCCGGGGCTCGCGGACCTTGGATACATCCGCGCTCACGAAGATAATCCCGGTTTCAAGGTTCACGTCCTCGGGCCGCAGGCGGAGGATTTCACCCGACCGCACGCAGGGACGGACGCCGGCAAAAAGGCAGAGAGCGAAGAAGGGCACGAAGCGCCCGCCCTCCAAGGCCTCGACGTGGGCCATGAGTTCGGCGGCCTTCGTGGCAGAAAGGGTCGCCGCCGATCCCCGTTTGCGGCGGATGCGGTGGTGCGGAACCTTGGCCATCGGGTTCTCGCATATCCAGCCGCGCTGAAAGCTGAACTTGAGGAAGGGCGAGACAATGCCGCGCCGGTTGTTGTAGGTCTTCAGCGTGGGTTTCCCGAGGTTGCAAAAGCGGATCACGCTCTCGGGGGTGAGTTCGGCCACGGCGATGTTTCCGAAATGCCGGAGGAACCTTTTTAGCTCCCGGCGCATGATGATCAGGTGAGGCGCTGAAATCTGGTCCTGCTGCTGCTCGCGCTTTTTGGTGACGAGGTATTCCGCCAAGGCGCGCAGGAGCTTCTTGCGGGTCTGCGGCTCGCGGTAGTTGGTCAGGGCAAAATCGAGGTAGAACGCGAGCGGGCGGGGCAGGTCCTTCAAGCGATTGAAGGCGGTTTCAGCTTCGCGTAGCTGGGCCTCGGAGAGGAAGGTGCTGACCGAGCGCATGCCGGCCTCGGTCTGCATAGCCTTGAGTTCGAGGGTGCCTTTTTCGACGACGGCCTCGTCTCGAGTTTTGAAGTTCTTGCGGATGCGGACGCCGTTGAGGCGACCGTCTACCCGCCACGAAATGGTCCCGTTTCGGTTATGGAACTGACTGACGGCAAATCCTGTTTGGTTCATGCTGAGGTTGCCGCGTGAACCGGACAACCTAGCTTCCTCGAAAACCTAAGCCCTTGATTTTCAGGGGCGAAAGTGGCGGAGAGGGTGGGATTCGAACCCACGTTAGCCTTTCAGCTAAACCGCATTTCGAGTGCGGCGCGATCGACCACTCTGCCACCTCTCCGGTTGCAGGACGGCAGACCGTAGGGTCGGAACGGCCGAACGGAAGCCGAAAGTTTGGGTCTTTGCGGCGCCCGGGTGGAAAAGAAAACGCGAGGCCCGGCGGGGCCTCGCGCGATTTTGCCGAAATTTCTCGAAGACTGGCGACTGGCTGGATCGTTCAGGCGCCGGACGCGCCGGTCTTGCCGCCCGTGCCGGAGGGCTTTGCGCCGGCGGGCTTCGTCGCGGTGCCGGCCGAGGCGGCGGGCTTGGGCGGCGGCGGAGCGAACTCCTTGGGCGTCAGCTGGCCGTCGGTGTTTTTGTCGAGGGTGGCGAGCGCGGTCGGCGCGGCGGCGATTTCCTCGGCGGAGAGGGAGCCGTCCTTGTCGGTGTCGAGCGCGACCATCAGGGGCGGGGGCGGCGGGCTGGGCTTCTTGGGGGCGGACGCCGACCCGGAGCCGGTCTTTCCGGAGGCGGGTTTGGTCGCGGAGCCGGTGGACGAGGTGGCGGGAGGCGGGGGCGGCGTGATGATCAACTCGTCGGGAGTGAGGCGCCCATCGTCGTTGAGATCGAGGTCGAGCAGGCTGAGGGGAGCGCCGGCGATCTCGGCGGCGGAGATCAGGTGGTCCTCGTCGGTGTCGAGCGCGATGACCAGAGAATCGGGCGGGGGCGGCGGAGGCGTCTGCTGCTGCGACTGAGACTGGCCGGAGGTGCTTCCGGACGCGGGCTTGGTGGGAGTGGCGGCCCAAAGGGCGGGGGAGGCGAGGACGAGGGCGAGCACGAGCTTCGAGTTCAGCGAGTTCATCGGGTGGGGATTTGGCTCGGTTCGGAGGCCTCGCCGCGCATCGCCGCTTGAGCGGGGCGGCTGGGAGGTGCGGGCGGGTCTCGAACCGTGGCCCTATTAAAACAGCTCGCGGTAAAGCCCGTGTGTGGACGCGGCGGGAAAAATGTTAAGGCCGGGTTAAGGCCGCCCCGGGGCGGGTCCGAGGAAGTCGGAGGCCGCGATTTTTGGGGTTGGTCTGGCCTCGCCGAGACGCAAACGTGGTGAGTTATGAAAATCGTCCATGCGGCGAGCGAACTCTTCCCCTACGTCAAGACGGGCGGCCTGGCCGACGCGGTGGCTTCGCTCGCGGGCGCCCTGGCCGGGCGCGGGCATGAGGTGGCGGTGTTCCTGCCGGGCTACCGCGGTGTGATCGAACACCCGGACGCGGCCGAGGCGGAGACCTTGTTGCGCCCGAAGATCGAGATGGGCGACGTGTTCATGAGCGGGGAAATCCGTCGTTTTTCCCCGCGCGAGGGCGTCACGGTCTACCTTGTCTGCCGCGACGAGTTTTTCGACCGGCGCAATCCCTACGGCACGGGCGAGCGCGATTTCGAGGACAACCACCACCGTTTCATTTTCTTCTGCAAGGGCGTGGTCGAGACGATGCGCCTGCTCCGGATGAACGCGGACGCGGTGCATTGCCACGACTGGCAGACGGGCCTGCTGCCGCTGCTTCTGCGCCACGCGGAGCAACGCCACGGCGACATCCTCGCGATGCGCACGGTCTTCACGATCCACAACCTCGCGTTTCAGGGCGTGTTCCCGATGCGCTCCTTCTACCGCACGAACCTGCCGGAGGAGCTCATGGGCATCGATGGCGTCGAGTTCTACGGGCAGATGAGCATGATGAAGGCGGGCATCCTTTTCTCGGACCGCGTGACGACGGTGAGCCCGACCTACGCGCAGGAGATCCAGACGCCCGAGTTCGGCTGCGGTCTCGAGGGCGTGGTGGCGGCGCGAGCGGAGGATCTGCGCGGCCTGCTCAACGGCGTCGACGGCAAGATCTGGAACCCGGCCGCGGATCCGCTCCTGCCCGCCTCCTACACGATCGAGAAACTCAAGGGCAAGTGGACCTGCCGCGAGGAGCTGCTGCGCCGGCACGGCTTCAATCCC
>CBIHRE010000152.1:0-9829 GCA_966212385.1 uncultured Akkermansia sp.
CACGCATCAGAAGCGGTAGGTGAGACCGAGCGAGTAGCACATCGGGTCGACGTTGACGTCGATGACCTTGGTGCCGCCGACCTCGACGTCGCTGCCGATGAAGATTTTCTTCACGTCGACGTTGATCGCCCATGAGTCGTTGATCGCCCAGTCGAAGCCGATCTGGCCGGCGGGGCCGACGCTGTAGTTTTCGAGCTTGGCGGCGCCGCCGAGGAGGGTCTCGTCGAAGATGAGGGTGAAGTTCACTCCCGCGCCGATGTAGGGCTTGAAATTTTTGCCGAGCGCGGGGATCGCGGGATGATACTGCGCGAGAAGGGTGGGGGGCAGGTGCTTGAAGTCGCCGATCTTGGCGGCGCCGAGCTTGACCTCGTGTTCCTGCGGCACGGTGAGCACGAGCTCGAGGGACCACGTGTCGTTGATCGCGTAGTCGATGTCGAATTCGGGGATGAGCTTGTCCTCGACCTTCACGGTCTGGTCGACGGCGTCGAGGTAGGTGGCGCGGAGGCGCACGGACCAGGGGCTCTGGCCGTCGGCGGCTTGGGCGGCCGGGGCGAGAGCGAGGGCGGCGAGAAACGAGGAAGCGAGGAGGGTTTTCAGGCGGGTCATGGTTGGGTTGCAGGTTGGGGATCGCACCTTAGCGCGAAGGGGATGCGCCCCGCGCCGCGCTCCTTGGCGAAGAATGCGTGCGGTTTGGTGCGTTCGATGCCCGTAAAAAGGCTCCGTCCTCCTCCGATTCCCTCGGAAAATAGGCCTGAACGGGTGCCGTGGCTGGGGTGGGGGATCCCTGCGACTGGGGGATGGGGCGATGTAAATTCGGCGTTAAGCCGGATGTAAACGATTCGTCATGCCTGCTAGGCTGTATCCATCAACCAAACACATCCATGATACACGATATCCAAGATCAGGGGCAGACGACGGCGGAGCGGCGGGTGTTGGCGGTGGTGGCCGGCGAAAAATCCCGCGCCCAGGAGGTGGCGGTATGTTTCGCGCAGCATGGAGACCGGGTGAACGCGGTGTGGTATCCGGACACGCGCCACCTGCTGGAGGCCGGCCGGGGGCAACACTACGAGGCGATCATCCTTTTCGCGGCCGTGCAGGAGGAACAGGGGAACGCGGAGGAGGCGGAAGTGAGAAGCGCCATGCTCGACACCCCGCTTTACCGGCTCTGACACAGGGCCGGGCCCAGCAGGGGCCTATTACTTTTGGTGCGTAGTAGTGTTGATTGGGGAAAAAGCGAAAGGCGACCCGAACGGGTCGCCTTTCTGCTTTTGGCCGGAGAGCGATGGCGGCTCAGGCTTCGTCGAACTTGCGGGCGAAAAGCGCGTCGAGCTCGTCGAGCATCGCGGCGGCGTCGGCGCCGGTGGCGAGGAACTTGACCTTCGAACCCTTGCCGGCGGCGAGCATCATCAGGCCCATGATGGATTTGCCGTTCACCTGCTCCTCGTCCTTCTCGACCATGACGTCGGCTTTGAACTTGTTGGTGATGCGCACGATCATCGCGGCGGGACGGGCGTGGATACCCATCTTGTTCTGCACAACGAGCTCGCGAACGAGCTGGGCGGCGGTGTCGGTCTTTTCCATGAAGTGGCGCAAAGTCCGGCGAGGGGGCGCGGCTTGCAACCCAAAAACCGGCCGGACACCGTGCGGTTTACCCTCATGACCGCAAGCACCGCCATCATTGTTCCCTGCCGCCTAGAATCGACGCGTTTTCCGCGCAAGCTCCTGCATTGCGTGAAGGGCAAACCCTTGGTGCTGTGGGTGGCGGAACGGATCCGGAACGAGGCACCGGAGTTTCCCTGCTGGTTTGCCGTGGATGATTTGCTTTTGGCGGAGCCGCTCGAAAAGGCGGGCTTCCGGACGGTGATGACGAGCGTCGCGCATCAGAGCGGCACCGATCGCATCGCCGAGGCGAACCGGACGGCCCGGGCGGCGCGGGTGATCAACGTGCAGGCGGACGAGCCGCTGGTGACCGGGGCGCAGATCCGCCGCCTCGCGGAGCTCATCGCGGGACCGGCGGCGATGGCCACGCTGGCGACGCCGTTTCACCGTGCGGAGGACTTTTACAACCCGAACCAGGTCAAAGTGGTTTTCGCTCCGGGCGGCGGCTGGCGCTCGCTGTATTTTTCGCGTTCGCCGATCCCCTACGCGCGCGATCTCGCGGGCAAGGTGGACGACGCCTGGGTGCGGGCGAACCCGTGCTACAAGCACCTCGGGCTCTACGCCTACAAGGCGGAGCTGTTGCAGAAATTCGCCGCTTTGCCGCCGGGCCGCTACGAGCGGATCGAGAAGCTGGAGCAGCTCCGCGTCCTGGAAAACGGCTACGACATCGCCTGCGACGTGACGAACGACCCCGGCCTCGGCGTGGACACGCCGGAGGACGCGGTGAAGTTCGAGGCGGCGCTGGGCTGAGTCGGGCAGCGGGTCGGGCCGCCGCCCCCGCGTAGAGGACGGAGTAGGTGCCGCGTTCGTCGTCAGGGCAAGCGCGTCTCGGAAGGGCCGTCGTAGGACGGGCGCAGGCCGCCGAGGTCGAGGACGATCTTGTCCACGACGACTCCGGCGTCGACGGCGACGAGGCGCAGCGTGTGCCAGCCGGGAGCGAGCGGCGCGGGCAACGCGAGCACGGCCTCGGTGGAGTTGGAGAGCACACGGCGCTGCCACTCGGTCATGCCGGAGTCGGAGCGTTTGGTCTCGAAGCCGGTGGTTACGGCGAGCAGGAGCGGCGCGCCGTCGTCGATCACGATGGCGAGGCGCAGGCCGCGCTCGGAGACGATCGGATGCGTGGGCAATAACCGGACGCGAAGCGTGGAAGGCGTCGACGAGGCGGTGGCGATGTGGACGCGGTAATCGAGGCTCGGGGCGGCGGGCGTGAGCGCGGCGGTGGAGGGCAACACGGTGACGGCGGAGCCGGTGCGTCCGAGGCCGGGGATGACGCGCCAACCGGCGCCGGAAGGCAGATCGTGTTGCACGGAGAAATTGCCCGCGTGGATGGAGACGACGCCGTCGCGCTCGACAAAATCTCCGGAGCGGGCGTCGTCGGGCCGCGGAAGAGGCGAGGATGCGGGAGGCGCGGGCGGGGCGACGTTGTCGGGCGCGGGAGCGGGGCGGGGCGTCTTGGTGTCGCGTTGGAAGCGCGGCCAGGCGTCGGGGGAGTAGCCGTTTTCGCTCACGATGTGACGCCATTTGCCGCCGGCGATTTCGCCGTTGTAGCGGGCGGTGGCGGCGCTGATGCGGCGCTGTCCCTCGGCGGCGGCGGCGAGGTTGGCGGAGGCGTCGCGCCCGCGCGCGAGGTCGGCGCGGGCGAGCTCGGAGCGGAAATAGCGCTCGTTGGCGGCGGCGGTGATGGCGACGGGATAGCCGACGAGCTGGAAGTAGGCGTCGCGGGCTTCGGCCGGGAGGCGGGCGGAGAGGGCCTCGCTGTCGAGGAGGAGGGCGGCGGCGGTTTCGAGACGTTGCGCGATTTCGGTTTCGTTGAGCTCGGTGGGCTTGTAGGGCGTGAGAGAGAGGTGCCACTGGAGATGCTCGGCGCGGCGGGCGAAGGAGTAGGCTTGGAGGCGAGCGAGCAGGGCGGCGATGGCCTCGGCGTGGGCGGCGCCGAAGTCGCGCGCGGCGGTGGCGCGCATGAAGCGGGCGGGGGCGTGGCGGTCGGTGCGGTCGGCGTGCCAGGCGAGGTCGAGGAAGAACTCGGTGGAGCGCTCGGTGTTCTTGAGGTCGCCGACGTTGACGATCCAGAGGGTGCGGGCGCCTTGCTCGTAGGCGCGGCTCATCTCGGACCAGATGAGCGCGGGCGGCATGACGTCGATCCAGAGCCAGGAGAGGGGAAGGCCGCTGTAGGAGGCGTGGTAATACACGCCGAGGCCGCCGGAGCGGGCGCGTTCTGCGTCGGTGGAGAAGCGGCGGATGTAGCCGAAGTTGTCGTCGGGCCAGACGAGGGTAGCGTCGGCGGGGACGCGGAGGCCGGCGTTGTAGTCGTCGAGCACCTCCTTGTAGGGGCAGAAGAGCTGCGGCACGCGCGTGGCGTCGCCGTCGCCGAGGTGGCGGGCGAGCATGGCGCGCTGGTCGGCGAAGACTGTTTCGAGCGTGGCGATGCGCTCCTTCTGGGTTTTCGGGCCGATGATGGGGCTGTCGTTGATGCCGCGCATGCCGATGGTGAAGAGGCTTTCCCCGGTGGTGCGCTCCTTCACGCGCTTTTCCCAGTAGGCGTAGACGGCGTCGCGATTGGTCAGGTAGTTGAACGCGTTTCGCTCGCCGGGCCATTCCTTGCCGTTGTTGAGGAGCATGGGCTCGGCGTGGCTGGAGCCGACGATGATGGCGTGGGCGTCGGCGGCGGCCGCGTTGCCGGGCACGAGGTGGAAGGGCGTGGTGGTCGGGTGCATGCCGGGCCAGACGAGGTTGGCGCGGAGGCGGAGGAGGAGATCGAAGATGCGCGAGTAGGTCTTGGGGCCGATGTTGCCGACCTCGGGCTCGAAGGTTTTGGAGGCCCAGGGTTCGAGGCCCCAGTCCTCGTCGTTGATGAAGACGCCGCGGTATTTGACGGCGGGCTGGTCGATGGGCTCTTCGCCGACGGTGAACGCGAGCTCGGCGCGGCGCGGGACGGGGACGTCGGCCCACCAGTGCCATGGGGAAACACCAATGCGGCGGGAGATCTCGTAGACGCCGTAGGCCAGGCCGCGTTTGTCGGAGGCGGCGACGGTGAGCGTGGTCGGCGTGGCGGAGAGGCGGAAGGCTTCCCAGCGGCCGGCAAGGTCGGGGGCGAAGACGAGCTGGACGCGTGGGCGGGTATCGTCGGCGGGCGCGGCGGCGAGGACTTCGGGCTTGGTGCCGGTGACGGTGGCGATGTCGGAGGCGAGTTCACGTGCGGCGATTTTGACCACCTCCGGGGCGTCGGGAGGAAGAAGGATGGGCGCGGCTACGCCGGCGGCGACAAGCGGGAAGGCGGCGTCGGGGGCCGATGCGGGTGCGACCAAGTCGACCGCGCCGAAAAGGCGAACGGCCATGGCGGGAAACAGGGCGGAAAAGACGCCGAGGCGGAGGAGTTTCATTGGTCGTAGCTGCGGAGGAATGGCTTTTTCACTGCGACGCGGGAGGAAGCGGGGCCGAACCACGTGGCGAGGGGACGGGGCCATTCGGCGGAGAGCGGGAGAAGGGTGAATCGGCCGGAGATGGATTGGATCGCGGAGGCTTTTAGGCGGGAGGAGATGTCGACGTTTTCTCCGGTCTCGCTGGCGCTGCGTTCGCCGGGGACGAGAGCGAGGTGGGAGAGGATGGTCGCGCCTTCCTTGTTCTCGAGGTCCACGGTCATGACGTCGCCGGCGAGGAGCACGCCGGCGCCGGAGGGGGCGGCGACGGAGGCGAGTTCGACGCCGCGGCGGTTGCCGGGGAAGTAGAGGTCTTCGCGGTTGAGGTGGAAGAGGCCGTAGTCGTTGTGGCGGTCCTTGCCGGGGTAACCGGCGTAGGGGCCTTGGCCTAGCCAGCGGAATTCGGATTGAGCGGTGGGCAGGGCAAGGGCGAAGCCGGCCTCGAGCAACTCGCCGGTGGCGTGGGCGGGTGCGTAGTCGTAGCTCACGTCGATGGCGCCGTCGGGCGAGACGAGGAGCGTGTAGCGGCCGGTGATGGCTTCGTCGGGTTTTCCGGGGCGGGGGTAACGGGCGGCGACGGTGAGCTCTATGTCGCCGGTCGGGAGTCGGCGGGCGGCGGTGCGGAGATCGGTGGCTTCGGTGAGCAGGCTACCGCTCCAAAGCTCGGGCAGGCGCTCGCGGGTTTTGCCGATGTCGTTGATCGTGGGATGGCGGCCGACGTGGGGGCCGAAATCGGACACGAGGACAGCGCCGTCGGGCTGGAGCAGGGAGAGGCGGCCGGTGGCGCGGTCGAGTTCGAGGCGGTAGTTCGGATGGCGGATGGCGATGTGCTTGTCGGAGACGTCGAGGGCGAGGGCGGCGGAGGGAAGGGCGGTTCGCAGCGCGGTGATGCGGGGCGGGGTGGGCGATGCCGGGGCGAGTTGAAGCGTGCGCTCGTAGAGCTGGCGGCCGGTTTCGGTTTCGCAGCGGAGATCGAGGGTGAAGACATCGGTGCCGAGCGCGGCGGGGAGTTTGGCGGAGATGGAGACGGTCTCGGTGTGCTTGGGCGTGGCGGTGAGCGGGAGCGTGCCGCGCTGGAGCGGCGCGCCGTTTTTTTGGATCGACCACTTGAGTTTGAAACCGGCGAGGGTGCGGAAGTCGTGGCGGTTTTCGACGGTGATGGAGAGCGTTTGCGGGCCGGGGACGACGGGGAGTTCGCGCTCCTTGATTTGCACGGGGGAGTAGACCTTGCGAACGAGCCAGTAGTCGACCTGCGGGGCGCGGTCGGCGTAGACGAGGCCGTCCATGGCGAAGAAACCGTGCGTGTCGTAGTATCGGTGGTCGTCGAGCCAGGCCATGAGGTCGGCGTCTTTCACGGTGCGAGGATCGTCGGTCGTGCGGAGGATGCCTTGGTCTTGAAACATCCAGACGGCGCCGCCGGCGATGCGGGGGCTTTGGTAGAAGGCTTCCCAGAGATCCTGCACGGCGGTGCCGGCGCGGGCGAGGCCGCGTTGGTGGGCGTATTCGGTGAAGATGATCGGGCGAGTGAGGGTTCGCGCGTGCTCGAGGACGCGTTGCATGGGCGGGTAGTGCTGGGCGTAGATGTCCTGCACGTCGGACATGCGCGGATAATTCTCGGCGAAGTAGGAGCCGATGGTGGGGAACATGACCGGTCGCGTGGGATCGAGCTCCTTCACGAGGCGGGCGGTGTTGTCGCCGAGTTCGTTGATCGGGTTTTCGTTGCCGAGGCTCCAGAAGAGGATGGAGGCGTGGTTTTTGTCGCGCGTGACGGTGGCGCGGGCGCGAGTGTAAAGGGTTTCCTGATACGCGCGGTCCTTGAGGTGCTGGCGGCCGTGGACGTAGGGGACCTCGTCGAGGACGTAGAAGCCCATCTCGTCGCAGAGCTCGAGGAGGCGCGGGTGCGGCGGGTAGTGGGAGGTGCGGATGAAGTTGATGTTGGCGTCGCGGATGAGCTCGAGATCGCGGCGGGTGTTTTCGTCGGTGGAAACGCGTCCCTCGGGCCAGATCTCGTGGTGGTTGACGCCGCGGAGTTTGATGGGCGTGCCATTGAGCTTGAGGATACCGTCCTCGATGGAGACCTGGCGGAGACCGAGGCGGGCGGAAAATTTTTGCGTGGCGGGGCGAGTTTCGCCGGAGGCGGAGGCGGTGGCGGCGTTCGCGGAAACGGAGCGGAGCGCGAGCTCGAGGCGATAGAGCGAGGGAGTTTCGGCCGTCCAGAGGGTGGGGTGGGCGATGATAGCGCTGGCGGAGCCGCGGCCGTCGGCGGAGAGCGCGAGGTCGAAGTCGGCGACGGGTTTTCCCGAGGGTGAGAGAAGGCGGCCCGCGACTTGGCCGGCGGTGCTGGCGTCGAAATCGAGGTCGAGTTTGGCGGAGCCGTCGGGTTGGAGTGTGGTGCGCGCAGTGTAGTCTTTAAGGTGTGTCGCGGGCAGGGCGAAGAGCGTGACGTCGCGGTAGATGCCGGAGAGGGCCCAGCAGTCCATGGTGTCGAATTCCCAACCCTTGCTGCGCGTGGTGACGCGGACGGCGAGGATGTTGTCGGCGCCTTCGGGCGCGAGGGCGTCGGTGATGTCGAAAGTGGCGGCGTTGAAGCCGCTGGCCCATTCGCCGACCGGTTTGCCGTTCACGAAAGCGGAGAAGCCGTAGAGCACGCCTTCGAAGCGGAGAAAGACGCGTTGGCCGCGCCAGAATTTTCCGGTGCGGAAGGCGCGGCGGTAGAGGCCGAGGCCGGGCTGCACGTCGTCTTCGTAGCGCGGATCGGCGAAGCCCTGGAGTTCCCAGTGGCCGGGGACGGCGATGGTTTTCCAGGCGGTGGCGTCGAAGCCGGGCGCGGTGAAAGCCTCGTCGGCGCCGGCGTCGAGCGCGGGGATGTATTTGAAGGACCAGGCACCGTTGAGGGAGCGCGCGCCGTCGGCGACGCTGACCGGCAGCACGTCCACGGGTTGGGCGTGGAGACCGAGGATCGCGGCAAGGAACAACGCGAGGACGCGGACGAGGGGCATGGAGATACGCTCACCCGAAGGACGGCGCCGCCCAAGGGTGGCGGAGAGTTAAGCTAACGTTAGGGCTTAACTCTTCCGGCCGCGATCAGGGGCGGTTTCGCACCACTCGCCGGTGATGGAGACGGAGGTGGGGACGCGCGGGATGCCGCGTTCGCCGCGAGTTACGAGGCTCGAAAGGGTGTCGATGGCGGCGGCGCCGATGAGGTCGTCGCGTTCGTCGAGGCCGGGGGCGTGGTCGAAGAAGGCGCGGGAATTGGCGAGCGCCCAGGGAAAGCGGAGGCCGGCGCGCTCCAACTCCTCGCGGAAGCCGGGGAGATCGCTCGGGCGGCCGACGATGACGACATCGGGGCGTTCCTGGCGGGCCCAGGAGACGAGGTCGGGCGGCTGCTCGGCCGAATAGAGCAGCGGCGCGCAACTCTCACCGTGGCGGGCGTGGTGCCAGGCGAGCGCGGCAGGGAGCGCCTCGCGGGTGCGCTGGGCGTGGACGGAAAGGCCGACGTAGCCGAGACGGCGAAAACCTTGGCCGACGAGATGGTCGACGAGGAGGCGGGCGTTGGCGGCGTGATTGGGCGCGACCTCGTGGAAGCGCGGGGAGGTGACGCTCGAGGTGGCGGCGACGACGGAAAGATCGCTCCAGCCCTCGGGATCAAGCGAGGTGGAGGCGACGAGCGGCAGGAGCAGGACGCCCTCGACGCCGCGGGCCTTGATGGAACGCAGGGCGGCGGTCCAACCGCCTTGTTTCGGGGCGACGCGGATGATGGAAAAAGCGAAGCCGAGTTCGTTGGCGCGTTCGGCGGCGTGCTGGTGGAGGCGTGCGCAATAGCGGGGCTCGGCGTCGGCCGAGAAATCGGTCACCGCGCAGAGATTCGCGTGGCGGCCGGATTTCTCCGCATAGCGGAGGTGGTGCATGAGCTTTCCGATTTCGGGATCGGGGCGGTAGCCTATGCGTTTGGCGGTGGCGAGGATGCGCTCCCGCAGCTTGTCGGACACCCCGGGGCGGCCGCGCAGGGCACGGGATACGGTCATCGCGCTGATCCCGAGTTCGGCGGCTACGGCGGTGAGGGAGACCCGGGGCATTGCGTTGCGGTGGACCTTGGCTACCGAAGGCCGCGACTGAATCGAGACAATCCACTATTCGTGGCCGGTTTCCGGCGCGGGCAAACCCGAGCTGCGCTGCGCGTTTTAATGACGGCGCGCCCGGTAGGCGCGGGAGAGCGCCTCGACGAGGGCCTCTACGCGGACGGGCTTCATGAGGTAGTCGTCCATGCCGGCGGCGAGGGCGTCGGAACGGTCGGAGGCGAGCACGTCGGCGGTCAGGGCGATGATCCACGGCGGCGGGCCTTCGTTTGTTTTCGCGGCGGTGGCGGTGCGGATCATCGCGGTGGCGGCGTGACCGTCGAGTTCGGGCATCTGCACGTCCATGAGGATGAGGTCGGGCATTTTCGCGGCGACGGCTTCGACGGCGAGGGCGCCGTTGTGGGCGTAGCGCACGTGTTCGTAGCCGAGGCGGCCGAGGAGAAGCTGGATGACGCGGCGGTTAACGTCGTTGTCCTCCGCGACGAGGATGTCGAGCGGATGGCGGCGGGCGAAATCGGCGTCGAAACGCGGCGCGGTAGCGGCGGGCGTGGCAGCGTCGGCCGGGGCGAGCACGCTCGCGAGCTGATGATGGAGTTGCGCGGGCTTGATCGGCTTGGCGAGGGTGCCGCCGAAGTCGGGCGCGGGGGTGCTGTCGCCGATGGGGCGCAGGAGAAGAAT
>CBIHRE010000153.1:0-9792 GCA_966212385.1 uncultured Akkermansia sp.
CCAGTGTTGGACCGTGTTCCCCTCTGACAACCGGTGCCCACCTCCGACATCGCATCCTGTCACACACCGCCGTCTATCCCGCGTCGCCAGCCAATCGCAATCGGCTCCCCCCCGCCCAAACTCGGAACCGCAATTGACCCGGCCGACGCGAAGGCCTTGCCTGCAAACACCATGAAAATCGCCCTTCTCCCGGTGGCTATGCTGACTCTCGTGCTATGCGGATGCGGCCCGGCCAAGAAGGAAGAACTGCAAGGCCGTCCTCTGGTGCTCCAACTCGGCATGAAGATCTCCACCGCGTCCAACACCCAGGCGCTCGACGAGGTGCAGGCCAAGCTTCCGACCACGAAGCTCGGCCGGAAAGTGCAGGAGCACCTCGGCAAAGCGATCGAGGAGCAACGCAAGCTGCTCACCGGCGCCGCCGAGATGCAGATGAACGAGCGGATGGAAGGCGCGAAAAAAGTCGTAGCCGAAGTCGAAGCGGCCTCCGCCGCGGTGGAGTAAGACCAGCAATACCGGCGGCCGCTTGCCTTGGGCTTGTCCACCAAGGTGGATGGGCGCGTCCCCGAGCCCGCTGCGCGACACACAGCCGGCAACGGGCGACGGACCCGCCCGTCCACCTATCAGCGACGCGCCCGCCACCAAACGCTCAACTTCGCCCAGGCCTTTGCCCGGTGGCTCAGGCGGCCCTTCACCTCGTCGCCCAGTTCCGCGTAGCTCTGCGCGTAGCCATCGGGCACGAACAGCGGATCGTAGCCAAAGCCCGCGCCACCTCGCGGTTCGTCGAGAAGCACGCCCTCGCACTCGCCCTCGAACACGTGCTCCCCGCCCGCCTCGTCGATGAGGAAGAGCAGGCAATAAAACTTCGCGCCGCGTTTTCCGGCCGGCACGCCGCGCATCACTTCGGTCAGCTTGCGCAGATTGGCCGCCGAGTCGCCCTGCGGCCCGGCGAAGTAGGCGCTCTCCACTCCCGGTCCGCCACCGAGACGATCCACACAGACGCCGCTGTCGTCCGCCAGGACCACGCTGCCTTTGGGCGCCTTTTCCCAAAGCGCCCGCGCCTTCTTGCGCGCGTTGCCGGCAAACGTGCCCGTGTCCTCCGCCACCGGCGGCATCCCGCCCAAGACCGTCGCCGAGCGGATCTCCACGCCGAGGCCGTCGCGCTCGGCGAGCGCGCCCATCTCGGCGATTTTGTGCGCGTTGCCCGAAGCCAGATAGATGACCTGTCGATTATTCGCGTCCATTCGTGTCTATTCGCGGTTAAAAAATCCCCGTAGCAACTCGTCCTCGCCCAGGCGCTCCGTCACCGCTCCCGCCGCGAAACTCCACTCCACGCGCCCGCCCCAGCCGGGCCCGCCGGCTTTCGGAGCACGATACCAGAATCCGTAATCCAAGGCGCCCGCCGCCCGCGCATCGGCGAGGAGCTCTGCGCCGCCCTCGATATACACGCCCGATATGCGCTCCGCCGCGCAGCGACGCAAAAACTCGCCCCACCCCGCCGCGCCCCGCGTCGTCTCCTGCGTCCACACGCGGACGCCCGCTGCTTCCAAGCGGGCGCGCATCGCCGCATCGGCCGCGAAGCTCGTCACCACGATCGTGCGCTCTTTCCAGCGGTCCGCATAGACTCGCGGCCACGCCGCCTCAGCGCCCGCCGCGGTCGACAGCGTCGCGTCGAAGACAAACCGCCAGCCGCAATCCTCGCGCTCGGCGCCGTCCGCCTCGCGCCAGCGCCGCGTCAGCGCGGGGTCGTCCGCGCGCACCGTGCCCGCGCCGACCGCGATGGCGGGAAACAGACGGCGCCAGCGGTGAACGTTTTCCCGAGCCTCCGCGCCCGTGATCCAGCGATCCGCGCCCCCCGGCGGACGCGACCACCTGTCGCGCGTCGTCGCGATTTTGCCCGCGAGGAGCGGACGCCCCCGCGTGATCCAGGGGTTGAAAATCAGGTTCAGCGCCGCGCACTCCTCCGCGCGCACGCCGGCCACGACCTCGATGCCGGCGGCGCGCACCACATCCACGCCGCGCCCCGCGTGAGCCGGGTTCGGATCGGTCGCGCCGACAACCACGCGCGCGATGCCGCCCGCAGCCTTGATCGCATCGCAGCAAGCCCCGGTGCGCCCCGCCGTCGAGCAGGGCTCGAGCGTCACCACCATCGTCGCGCTCGGCTTCGGTTTGCGCCCGAGATTCGCCAGCGCAGCGCGCTCCGCGTGCGGCCCGCCATCCTTGGCGTGCCAGCCCTCCGCCACGATTTCGCCGCCCTCGACGATCAGCGCCCCGACCATCGGGTTCGGATGCGTTTGCCCCCAGGCCCGCCGCGCCAGTTCCAGCGCCCGCCCCATCAGCTCGTGGTCTCTATCCGTGCCCATCCGTGCGATCCGTGGTTAAAAATTTCCGCCCTCCGTCGTTAAGCGAGGCCCCGCACAAACGGATTCGTCGCCCGCTCCGTCGCCACGTCGGTGGCTTCGCCGTGACCGGGGAAGAGCACCGTCTTTTCGGGCAACGTGTAGATCTGCTCGCGGATGGACTTCTCCAGCATCGCGAAGCTGCCGCCGGGAAAATCCGTGCGGCCGACACCACCTTGGAAAATCGCGTCGCCGGAAAAAGCCACTCCCTCCGCCGCGCACCAAAACAACACGCTGCCCGGGCAATGTCCCGGCACATGGCGCACCTCCCACTTCCGGCCCAGCGCCTCGATCACCTCGCCATGCCGCACCCAACGATCGGCCTTCACCGGATCCAAGCGAATGGCTTCGGGTAAAAAGACCTCCATCACGCCCGGCGTCTCGAGCAAAACCTTGTCGTCGATGTGCGCGCTCACTTTCGCGCCCGCCTCCCTCACGACCTCCGCCGCGCCCTGCATGTGGTCCCAGTGCCCATGCGTGATCCAGAGCTCGGTCAACTTGCAGCTTTCCCGCGCCAAGACCGCTTTCACGAAACTCCACACGTCCCCCGGAGCGTCGATCAGCACCGCCTCGCCGCGAGCGGAGTCGCTCACGAGGTAGGCGTTGGTTTCGATAGGCCCGGCGGGCAGGACATGGATTTTCAGCGGCATGGGACGTGGACACTGAGCACACGCCAAAGCCACCGGCCCGCAAGCTCCGCGCCACAAGCGTCTACCCTGCGTTACTTTCTGTTGAAATATATCGCGATGTCCGTCCGCTTTGAAGCACGCGACCACGCGACATCCTTATGAACCCCGCCCGCTCCCTCGCCCGCATCCTCCCGCTGTTGCCCGCCCTCGCCGGGGCCGCCTTCGCCGCCGAGCCCGCCCCCGCTCCCGCCGCCCCCGCGCTATCCACCGAAGAGCGCCTCGCCCGCCTCGAAGGAGAGCTCTCCTCGCTTCGCCAGGAAAACCAGGCGCTTCGCCACGAGCTCGGGCTCGAAAAACGAGGCGAGCAACCCGTCATCAAGCCCGCCGGCCGCGAGACCATGCTCGCCATCGGCGGCCTGATCCAGGCCCAGGCCGACTTCCTCGACAAGGGCGACAGCCGCTTCAGCTCCGAAAACGACCGCTTCTACCTCCGCCGAGCCCGCATCAGCGCCACCGGAAAATTCAAGGAAGACTTCGACTTCCGCGTGGAGTTCGATCTCGCCGGCTCGCTCGGCGAGACCACCTCCATGCGCGCCCAGGCGACCGACGCCTACATCAACTGGACCAAATACGACTTCGCGAGCGTTCGCGTCGGCCAGTTCAAATCCGGCTACGGTTACGAGCAACTCGCCGCCGATCCGAAGCTCCTCACCATCGAGCGCTCGCTGGTCAACGACCGCCTCACCCTCGGCCGCCAGATCGGCGTGCAGGTCGGCGGCGATGTCCTCGACAAACGCCTCTCCTACTCGACCGGCGTCTTCAACGGCACCGGCGTCAACACCAGCGCGAACGACAACGACGACTTCCTCGCCACGGCCCGCGTTTCCGGCGTGCCCATCGAGGGCAAGATCCGCGGGCAGGAGGCCAAATGGACCGTCGCCGTGGACGCCTTCGCGAGCAAGGACCAGGGACTCACCGGCCAGCCCGCCGAGTTCGGCTTCGACTCCACGCCCGCCACCGTCGCGCGCGACAACACCTTCACCGGCCAACGTTCCGGCCTCGGCGCCGACACCCAGCTTCGCTTCGGCCTCTTCGATCTCTGGGCCGAGTATCTCCGTAGCAACTTCGAGCAATCCCTCGGCCGCGACTCCGACGCCGAGGGCGCCTACGTGCAGGGCACCTATTACGTCATCCCGAAGACGCTCCAAGCCCTCGTTAAGTTCGACTGCTTCGACCCGAACGTCGACATCGACGGCAACACCACCGAGACGTGGACCTTCGGCGTGAATTACTACCTCAAGGGCGACGACCTGAAGCTTCAGCTCAACTACCTGCTCAGCGACATCCCCGGCTCCTTCGAGCAGCAGGACAAAATCCTCCTCCGCCTCCAGGCCGTGTTCTGAGCAAATTGGCTCTCCGACCTTGGCCATGACACTCCGCCGCCCGTTCGTGCCGTTTATCGCGCTTTGCCTCGCGCTCGTCGGCACGAATGGGCTCCGCGCCGCGGAGATCCGGGTCTTCGCCGCCGCGAGCCTTTCCGACGCGCTCACGGAGATCGCCCGGACCTACGAGTCGGTCTCCGGCGACAAACTCGTTCTCAACCTCGCCGCATCCAGCCTGCTCGCCCGCCAGATCAAGGAAGGCGCTCCCGCCGACCTCTTCTTCTCCGCTGACGAGGCCAAGATGAACGATCTGGCCCAGGCCGGCCTCATCGTCGCCGACTCGCGCCGCACGCTCCTCGGCAACAGCCTCGTCATCGTGATCGCCGCCGACTCGAAGGTCCCCGTCGCCTCGCCCGCCGATCTCGCCAAACCCGCAGTGGGCCGCATCGCCCTCGCCGAGCCCCAGACCGTGCCCGCCGGCATTTACGCCAAGGAGTTTCTCCAGCGCGCAAATCTCTGGGATAAAGTCGTCGCCAAGGTCGTGCCCACCGAAAATGTCCGCGCCTGCCTCGCCGCCGTGGAATCGGGCAACGTCGACGCCGGCATCGTCTACAAGACCGACGCCCGCATTTCGAAAAAGGTGAAGGTCGCCTACGAGGTCCCCGCCGCCGATGGGCCGAAAATCAGCTACCCGCTCGCGGTCGTGAAAGACGCGCCCCAGGCCGAGGCCGCGCGTCGCCTCGCCGCCTACCTCGCCTCGTCCGAGGCCATGGTTGTCTTCGCGAAACACGGCTTTCTCGACGCCACGCGTTAAACCCGCCCAACTCGCGGGCGAATGTCCGAAACCTGGCAGATCACCGCCTTCACGCTCGCCGTCGCCGTCGCGAGCACGCTGGCGATCCTGCCCTTCGGCCTCGCGCTCGGCTGGCTGCTCGCGCGTCGCGCTTGGCCTGGAAAACCGTTCGTCGAAACGCTCGTCGCGCTGCCGCTCGTCATCCCGCTCTGAGCCGGTGGCGATCAGCACCAGCTGCAGCGGCCGCTCGGCGGCTTCCTTCACGATATGCTGGGCGTCGATATCGTCTTCACCTGGAAGGCCGTCCTGCTCGCCACCGCCGTGATGTCGTTTCCCCTGCTCGTGCGCTCCGCGCGGGTCGCCTTCGAGGAGGTCGATCCGCGCCTGGAAAAAGTCGCGCGCACGCTCGGCGCCGGACCGTGGCGCGTGTTCTTCACCATCACGCTTCCGCTCGCCTCGCGCGGTCTCGTGGCGGGCGCTCTCCTCGCGTTTGCCCGCGCCCTCGGCGAATTCGGCGCCACGGTCATGGTCGCCGGCTACCTCGTCGGAGAAACCGCCACGCTTTCGCTCGGTATCTATCACCTCGTGCAACTCGGCCGCGACGCCGAGGCCCTTGCGTTGCTCGGCCTCTCCGTCGCGCTCGCCTTCGGCGCCGTGCTCGCGAGCGAACTCCTCCTGCGCCGCGCACGCCACCGGACCTCGCCATGATCGCCTTCGAAAAAGTCCGCTGGTCCGCCGGCCGCTTCACCCTCGAGATCGACGCCCGCCTCGATGCCCGCGTGACCGGCGTCTTCGGTCCCTCCGGCTCGGGAAAAACCACGCTCATCGAGCTCGTCGCCGGCCTGCGCCAGCCCTCCGCCGGGCGCATCGTCATCGACGGCACGCCGCTCTCCGACGCCACCACACACGTCCACCTCGCGCCCGAACGCCGCCACATCGGCTATGTCCCGCAGGACGGCGCGTTGTTTCCGCACCTTTCCGTAGCACAAAATCTCCGCTACGGCCAACCGCGCCGGGCCGCGCGCGGACCTGCGGACTCCGCCGCCGAAGCCGCGCGCTTCTCGCTCGAACACGTCGCCGAGCTGCTCGGGATCGCGTCGCTGCTCTCGGCGCAAATCGCCGGACTCTCCGGCGGCGAACGCCAGCGCGTCGCCCTCGCGCGGGCGCTGCTTTCGCATCCGCGTCTGCTCCTCCTCGACGAGCCGCTCGCCGGCCTCGACGCCGCTCGCCGCGAGGCGATCCTCCCCTACCTCCGCCGGGTGCGGAACGAGTTTGCCCTGCCCATGCTCTACGTGAGCCACGCGCCCGAGGAGATTCTCGCGCTCTGCGACGAAGTCCTCGTCCTCGACGCCGGCCGCGTGGTCGGGCGAGGCTCGCCGGCGGAGCTATTCGTCCCCACCGGCGAGCCGCGCTACCGACTCCGCGAACCAAGCTAACGCCTACTTGGTCGCGAGCACCTTGCCCCAGCGGGCGAGCTGCTTCTTGAACTGCGCGGGGCTCGGCATGCCGGTGCCGGTGCGCTTGGACATCGCGCGCTTGAGGTCGAAGACGCTCGCCCAGTCGTCGCCGTAGCCCGGGTGGCAGGCCTTCACGTCGGCGGTGGCGAGCTTGTTGAGCGGCTTGCCCTGCTGCTCGGCGAGTTTCACGACCGCGCCCACGGCGTGGTGCGCCTCGCGGAAGGGCACGCCGCGCTCGACGAGGTAGTCGGCGAGGTCGGTCGCGAGCAGGGCCGGATCGGCCACGGCGGCGGCGCAGCGCTCGGCGTTGACCTTGATGCCTTCGAGCGTGCCAGCGAGCACCTCGGCGCAGATCGCGGTGGTATCGAAGCTGTCGAATACCGGCGGCTTGTCCTCCTGTAGGTCGCGATTGTAGGTGAGCGGCAGGCCCTTCACCATCGTGAGAAGCGCGGAGAGATTGCCCACGAGGCGGCCGGACTTGCCGCGCAGGAGTTCGCAGGAGTCGGGATTTTTCTTCTGCGGCATGAGCGAGGAGCCGGTGCAGAAGGCGTCGGGCAAGTCGACGAACTTGAACTCGCTGCTCGACCAAAGAATGAGATCCTCGGCGATGCGCGAGGCGTGCACGCCGAACATCGCGGCGGCGGCGGCGAACTCGAGGAAGAGGTCGCGGTCGGCGACGGTGTCCATGGAGTTCTGCGAGACGCGCGGGCGGCCCTTCTCGTCGACGAAGCCGAGCGCCTTGGCGGTGAACTCGCGGTCGATGGGCAGCGTGGTGCCGGCGATGGCGCCGGAGCCTAGCGGGCACCAGTTGGCGTGCTTGGCGACGGCGGTGAAGCGGGCGTGGTCGCGCTCGATCATCTCGAGCCAGGCGAGGAGGTGGTGGCCGAGCAGCACTGGCTGCGCGCGCTGGAGGTGCGTGTAACCCGGGATGAGCGTAGCGCCTTCACGCTCGGCGAGGGCGAGGAGCGTGCGCTGGACGAGACGGAGGCGGGCGAGGATCTGGTTGCAGGCCCACTTGAACCAGAGGCGCATGTCGGTCGCGACCTGGTCGTTGCGGGAACGCGCGGTGTGCAGCTTGGCGGCGGCGGGCACGCGCTTGGTCAGCGCCTGCTCGATGTTCATGTGAACGTCCTCGAGCTGCATGCTCCAGGTGAACTTGCCCGCCTCGATCTCCTCCAGGATTTCGGCGAGGCCGGCGTGGATGGCGTCGCGCTCCTTCTTCGTGATCAGCCCGACGTGCGCGAGCATGGCGGAGTGGGCCATGCTGCCGGCGATGTCGAAGGGAGCGAGGCGCTTGTCGAAGGAGACGGACTCGCTGAAGCGGAGCATCAGGTCGGCGGGGCCGGCGGAAAAACGGCCGCCCCAGGAGGCTTGGGAAGATTTCGCCATGGTAAGAGAAAAGGTCGGAAACCGGGGAGCAGACGGGCCGAAGGTCCGCCCCGCAACGCGAAAGGCGGCGGGGCGCCATCGCCTCCCGGTGGACGGGCCGGTCTCTCGGCCCGTGGTTTGGCGCCAGTGCTTCGTAAGCGGGCGCGGGGACGCGCCCGTCCACTCGCCGCCAAGCCCGCGCGATTCAGGCGTGAAACAGCTCCCAGCCCGGCTGGATCTCGAGCGCGGCGGCGCCGGCCTCGGGCGTGCGCGCGCGCGCGGCCGGATCGGCCCAAGCGGTGAAGGCGATCATGCCGGCGTTGTCACCGGTGTGGCGCGGCTCGGCGGCCAGCAGGGGCACGCGGGCCTTGGCGGCGAGTTCGGCGAAAGCGGCGCGCAGGACCTTGTTGTTGGCTACGCCGCCGGAGAGTCCGATGCTGCGGAAAGGCGCGCCCTCGCCCGCCCCGAGCCGGAGGGCGGCGCGAGCTTTTCGCGTCAGCGCGTCGATCACCGCTTGCTGATAACTGGCGCAAAGATTCGGCGTCTCCGCGGCGATCTGCGGGGGCGTCATTTTCTCGAGCTGGTAGCGCAGCGAGGTCTTCAGCCCCGAGAAGCTGAAATCCAGTTCGTCGCGCGGCCCGAGACCGCGGGGAAAATCGTAGGCGTCGGCACGTCCGCCCGAGGCCGCCTGACGTTCGACCAACGGGCCGCCCGGGTAGCCGAGGCCGAGGAGCTTGGCGCCTTTGTCGAGCGCTTCGCCGGCGGCGTCGTCGCGCGTCGTAGACAGCACGGTGATGACGCGCCGCTCGTCGAGCACCGCGAGCAGGGTATTGCCGCCGGAAACCACCAGGGCGAGGTGCGGCAGGAGCGAGTGTGTGCGCTCCTCGAAGGCTGCGGACGACTCGGCGTGGAGCGGGATAAAGGGCGACCACACGTGTCCGCGCAGGTGGTTCACGCCCTTGAGCGGTTTGCCCAGCGCGAAGGCGAGTGCCTTGGCCGAGGCCAGACCGATCGCGAGGCAGCCGGCGAGGCCGGGACCTTGCGTGACCGCGATCTCGGAGACGGCGCGAAACCCGTCGGAGGCCTCGCGCGCCCGGGCAAGCAGCGGCTCGATGGTGCGCAAGTGCTCCCGCGTGGCGAGGTCGGGCACGACGCCGCCGTGTTTCTCATGGATCGCGATCTGGCTATGCACCCACTCGGCGACGAGGCCGCGCGCCGGATCGAAGAGCGCCACCGCGCTCTCGTCGCAGGAACTCTCGAGCGCAAGAATCACGGATGCGCCTCCTCGGGGACGAGCACGCCTGGAGCGGCCGGAGCGGAGGGGACCGACTCGACGGCGGGCGCGCTTTCAGGAGCGGCTTCGGGCGCGGCGGGCTCGGTTTTCTTGGCGTCCGTCGAGGTCATTGCGGCCTTGGCGGAGGCGGAGTCGGTGCTCGCAGGGTCTCGCGGCAGCGGCGCGCCCGCCAGCTCGGCGTGGATCGCGCGCAGGGCCTTGGCCAGCTGTCGGTCCTCGGCCATGGGCACGCCGAAGCGCTCCTTGAACACCGCGGCGTCCGTGATGTCGGGGCGCAAGCGGTGCAGGAACACCGCCTTTTCCTCCTCGGGCGTCATGGCCTCGCGGAAGTCGGGCTGGATGCCTTTCTCGTGAATCGTCACCCCGGACGGCGTGAAATAGCGCGCCGTGGTGAGACGCAGCGCGGAGTCGCCCTTCAGCGGGAAGATGGTCTGCACGGAACCCTTCCCGAAGGTCTTTTCGCCGACGAGCAC
>CBIHRE010000154.1:0-9783 GCA_966212385.1 uncultured Akkermansia sp.
GCGCGGACTATTGGAACGCGTTGCAATACATCTCCCGCTGGACGCGCGAAAACCACGCGCTGCTTCACGAGGGCCTGTTGCGCCGCGTCGGCCAGCGCGCGCTCGTGCAGATCGGCAACGAACACAACTTCGTGTGGAAGCGCGGCGACGTGTTCCTGCACGGCAAGGGCGCCACGCCCGCCTGGCGCGACGCGCAGGGCCGTCCGCTGCTCGGCCTCATCCCGCTCAACATGGCGCGCGAGATCCTGCTCGTCCTCGGCGCGGACAACGCGGACTACCTCTCCTTCTGTCCGCACGGCGCGGGTCGCAACCTCTCGCGCTCCGCGATGCTGCGTCCCTACAAGGACGCGGACGGCGAACTCGATCCCGCGCGCGTGAAGGCCGCGCTCGACGCCACCACGGCCGGGATCGACGTGCGCTGGTATAACGGCGCGCCCGACCTCTCGGAGTCTCCGCTCGGCTACAAGGACGCGACCAAGGTGAAGGCGCAGATCGCCCGCTTCGGCCTCGCGACCGTGGTCGGCGAAATCGAGCCCCGCGGCTGCATCATGGCCGGCGAGGCCGAGGAGCCGTATTGGGCGAAAAACCGTCGCGAAAAGCGCGCCGCGCACAAAGCGGCCCGTCGCGATGGCGTCGCGGAGGCGACGGATGTCGTGAAGATCGCCGAGGAGTGAACGTGGGAGGGATGCGCGGCGGCAGGACACGCCGCCACGCTACTCGCCCATCACGGTCACCACGAGCCGCCGCGCATGCGGGGCGGCCCGGTGTTCCCAGAGAAACACTCCCTGCCAGGTGCCGAGCAGCAGGCGGCCTCCGGCGATCGGGATGGTTTCGCTCGTGCGGGTGAGCGCCATCTTGATGTGGCTGGGCATGTCGTCGGGCCCCTCGAGCGTGTGAGTGAAATGCCGATCGTTCTCCGGCACCAGACGGTCAAGCCAGCCTTCGAGGTCCTGGCGCGCGCTGGGATCGGCGTTCTCCATGATCACCAACGATGCGCTCGTGTGTTGGCAAAAGACGTGCGCCACGCCGGTCTGCACGCGCGAGCGCTCCACGAGCGCAACCAGCTTGTCGGTGAATTCGTGCAAACCCGCGCCCCGGGCCGGAAGCTTGAGCGTGTCTTGAAAAACCATGCGCGGGAAGGAAACGTCGCACCTCGTTCAGGCAAGCCCGGCAGACCTAGTCACGAGCGGCCTGCGCTCAGGCGCCGTTCCAAGACTCAGAAGCTGACCGAAAAACGATCGCCGCCCACGCCAAGGCGGCTGGCGCCGATCGAGAGCGAATCGTCACGATCAAGCGTGCGGGCGAAACGATCGCGCAAGGTCGACAGGCCCCCGGGGTTCTCGGCCGAAGGATTGTCGGCCATCGCCAACAGGACTCGGGCGTGGCGGGGATTGCGCACCTCCATTTTCAGCGCGTGCTCGGCAGTCGCTGCGCCGTCTTCGGACGAAAGCGGAAGGGAGGCGGCGATCAGGTCGGGAGTCTCCGCATGAACCGCGGCGAGGTTTTCAGCGATCGTTTGTTCGGAAGGGGTGGGCGAGGAGGGCGCGGCCCCCAGCTCGAGGAGCGCATCCACCACAGGGACCGCCGAGGTCTCAGGAGCGGCGGGGGGAGAAGACGCGGGATGCTCGGCGGACGCGAGCGCCGGACCGGAACTCGGAGCATCGGCGACCACGGAGGAGGCGGGGGCGGCATTCGCGCGCGCCGCGAACGGAGAAATCCCGGCGGAAGGGGAGGCCGCCAACGACGGAGCGCCGAGCTGGGTCGTTTTTTCCGCGTGGACGATCCCCGCGGTCGGTCGGCTGGCGTCGGCCGGAAGCGCGCTCGGTGAAAAAGACGGCTGGGTCCGGACGACCATGATCGCGAGCAATGCCGCGGCCGCGGCGGACGCCGGCAGGCCGAGGGGGGCGGCCCGTCTGGCCCAGATCGTCATGCCCAGCCACCAAGGCTTGGGCTCGACCATGGCGGCGAGTTGTTTACGGCGAAGCCCGCGATCGAACTCTTCCCAAAAAGCTTGGTCGGGGCGCTCGGCGCGCTTCACGCGCAGAAGCTCCTCAAGGGTGGGCTTGCCAGCGGCGGCGGGGGCGGCGGAACGCTTGTCGTCGGTGGATCGGCTCATGAGCTCAGGTAGGATTGCAGTTCGGCTTGGAGCAGTTGCTTGGCGTAGTGGAGTCGGGAACGGACGGTGCCCACCGAGGTGCCGGTGATCTCGGCGATTTCCTCATGGGAGAGGCCATCGATCTCGAACAAAGTCACCACGGTGCGATGCTTGATAGACAGCTTTTGCATCGCCTCGTTCAATTTTTGCTGAAGCTCGCCCAGGCAGGCCGCCCGGTCGGACGAGTTACCCGAGTCGGCGAGTTGATCGAGCAGCTCCGCGACGGGCTCCTCGTCGCGGATTTTCTCCAGGCTGAAGAAACGACGGAGCTTCGCCTTTTGCAGGTGATTGAGCGTTCCGTTGACCGCGATGCGGTAGAGCCAGGTGAAAAAAGCGGACTGGCCCTGGAAGCGATTGATCGACTGGAAGGCCTTGATGAAGGCGTCTTGCGTGAGATCCGCCGCATCTTCGCGGTTGGACGTGAGGTGATAAACGACGCCCCAGATTCGCTCGCGATATTTGCGCACAAGCTCGTCGAAGCGGGCGACCTCGCCGGCTTGCACGCGTTGCACGATCAGCCAGTCGGCCTCGGCCTCCTGCCGCCGATCGGAAGCGGCGGGGGAGGCGGCGGGCGAGAGGGCCTTGGCCGGAGCATGCATATTCTCGAAGCCGGGAACGGTGTGCGCCTTGGGGCGGATTGGCAACCACGCCGCGACGGGGAGCCACGGCGGGCCGCAAAGACGACCATCGGTGTTTAGCGAAGCGCCGCCACCTGGGCGCGGAGCACGAGCGGAAGCGCGGCGAGATGCTCAAGCGGCGGCAGGGATGCGTGGCGCGCCAAGGCGGCCTCGGCCGGGGCCAACTCGCGCTCGATCTCCGCGACCACCGCGTCGAAAACCGCAAATTCGCGCATCTGGGCCAAACGCAGCTCCAAGCGGGGCTCGGCCTGCCCGAGCAGCTCGGCCTCCAAGGAAACCCGTTCGGAGACCGGGAGGCGGTCGCGGAGGATGAAGAGCGGCAGCGTGAGTTTTCCGCTCGCGAGATCGGTGCCGAGGGTCTTGCCGATGCGTTGCTCGCGGCCGAAGAAGTCTGCGAGGTCGTCGTAGATTTGATATGCGATGCCAAGGTGGCGCCCGAAGCGGGCGGCGTCCTCGACAAATGCGTCGGGGTGGCCGCCAAGGCGGGCCCCCAAGGCGCAGGAAACGCGAAAGAGCTCGGCGGTCTTGAGATCGATGACGCGCTGGTAGTCGGCGCGCGTGACGGCGACGCTGCGGCGGCGGAGCGTCTGCATGATCTCACCGGCGCACACGCGGCGCGTCGACTCCGCCACCGAACGGCAAACCTCGGTGGTGGGGAAGAGCGCGGCGAGATGCAACGCGTGGGCGAAAAGCGCGTCGCCGAGCAGGACCGCCGCGGCGGAGCCGTATTGGCGGGAGGCCGTGGGGCGGGCGCGCCGCACATCCGCGCCATCCATGATGTCGTCGTGCACGAGCGTGGCGAGATGCACGAGCTCGACGACCGCCGCCACCTGCACGAGATCGACCGAGGGCGGGCGATCCGCGCCTTGCCAGCCGCTAAAGAAGACGAGCGCCGGTCGGATGCGCTTTCCCGAGGTGTCGATGCAGTAGTCCGCCATGTCGCGGATCTCCGGCTCGAAGGCGGCGAGTTGCTCGCGCAGAAAAACGTCCAACGCGGCCATGTGCGGCGCCACCCGGGAAAAGACCCCCGCGAAATCGCGGGCGGGAACGGAGGGCTGGGCAGCGGCGGAGGCGCTCATAAGGTGAAGTTCCGGTGACGGTTAACCAGCAGCCTCGCAGGCGCAATCCCGGCGCGGCGGAAACTATTCGGACTCGTGTCGGACAAAGCGCCGTCAATGCGGGATAGCAGGACTCAATTGTCCGAAGTCTCTATGTTTAGGTAAATTGGCAACCCGGTGGGCAGGGGTTCATGTGGAGGGGAACACAAAAACGCCCCACCGCTTTTAGGCGGTGGGGCGGAAGGGCGAACAGATGCCTCGGGGGGCGCGGATCAGTAGCTGACCTTGAGGCGCAGGAAGCGGCGGCTGGTGAGCGAGACGTTATCGGTGACGGTGACCGGGCCGGCGACGTTCTGGGCGCCCGTGCTGGTGGCGACGGTGGACCAGGTGGCGAGATCGCTGGAGCCTTCCACGGTGTAGGTGAGGGAGGTGTCGGCGATGCGCGTGTAGGTCAGCGTGAGGAAGTTGCCGGAGCGGGCGACGGAGACGGCGGAGGCGGTCGAGACGTTCGGGTTCGAGCCGGTCGCGTATTCGAGGAGATTGCTCAGACCATCGGCATCCGGATCGGCGCTATCGGCACCGTTGCCGGAGTTGGCGCTGTTGCCAAAGTTGCTTTCACGCCAGGACTCGAGGGCCGTGAGCTGGGAGCCCACCGCGATGGTGACCGTGAGGGTGTTGCCAACGGAGCCGAAGGTGCCCCGGAAACCGCTCGGGATGGTGCCGACGGCGAAGTTGCTCGGGCTGATCGGCGCGGTGCCGGAGATGAGCGTGTAGGTGCCGACCCCGAAGCCGCCCGCATCCGTGAAGTTGACCGTGGTGGTGCCGCTGGCGCTCAGAGCGCCACCGAGCTGGATCTTGTCGGAGCTGCCGGGATTGCCGGCCGTGCCGAGATCCATCTTGAGGATGGAACCACCGTTGAGCGTGAGCGCGCCGTTGATGGTGAAGGTGCCGATGCCGACGGTCGTGTTGCCCGGAGCGAGGGCCGCGCCGGAGGCGACGGTGACGCCGCTCGCAAGAGAGCCGTTGCCACCGAGGGAACCGGCGGACACCTGCGTGACGCCAGTGAAGGTGTTGGCGCCATCAAGGATGAGCGCGCCGTCGCCGCTCTTCACGAGGGTGTTGCTGCCGGTGTTGCCGGCCGAGGCGATGATGCCGGCATAGGTGAGCTTCACCCCGGCATCGACCAAGAGAGTGCCGGTGCCGCCGGTCGTGCCGGTCACAGGACCGAGGCCGATACCGCGCAAGGGGCTAAGCACGAAATCAGCCGTGGTGGCGGCGTTAAGCGTGCCACCGTTCAGGATGATCTGGTTGGCGACGGGCGAAAGGGGCGCAGCCAAAAGGCTGGTGGTGCCGCTAGCGCCGGTAGAACCGCCAAGCGGACCGACCAGACCCAGCTTGGAGTCGGAAGACACGCGAAGGATACCTTCCTCGATGATCGTTCCGCCCGAATAATTGGTGATGGTGCCGGTCGCCTCAAATACGCCCGCGCCTTTCTTACGTAATCCGAACAGGTTAGCATTAACTCCGGTGGCCGTCTGAGCGATACCCAAGTTGCCGGCAAAGGTGTTGGACACTGGAACATTGAGTGTGAGCTGCGCCATGTTGGTGCTGTTGTTTTGCACCGAACCGACGCCTGTGTAGTTACCGCTGAGCTTCAGACCCGCGATTTCGAGACGGACGGGGACATTCGCATTGGTGACGGTATCGCTCAGCAGAAGCGTGCTGTTGGCTGTGCCGCCATCGGAGCCGAAGGTCACCTCCGTGGTAGACGGCAGGGAAGCGTAGCGCGTCAAGATGAGGCTACCCGACTTGATGGTCGTCGACCCTGTATAAGTGTGCGCCGCGCCGAAGGTCTGGGTGCCGGTGGCGGTCTTGTCGATGACGAGATTCAGATTGCCCGAGATCTTGCCGAAGAACGGAAGCGTCGCAGTCGTGGTGCTGTTGCCGGAAAGCACGAGGTCCACCGGATTGCCCGATGCGCTGTTGGTGATCTCGCCACCTGCAGGGTTCATGGTGAGAACACCCGCGCCGTAAGAGCTTTGCAGATCAATGAACCGGTTGGTGGTGCTGTTACCGCCAACGCCGTTCAGATCAAGCTTGGCCGGACCCGCGAGCAAAACGGTGGGGTTGTTGGTCCAGGTCGCGCCAGGAGCAAGTTTCACGACGCCTTGGTTGAAGGCCAGAATCGAGGCGCCACTGATGGTGGAAGCCAGCGTGGTGGTGCCGGTGCCGTTGAAGGCGATACCGCCGC
The DNA here is from genome assembly GCA_966212385.1 of uncultured Akkermansia sp. Lineage (GTDB taxonomy): Bacteria > Verrucomicrobiota > Verrucomicrobiia > Opitutales > Opitutaceae > IMCC26134_A. The sequence goes on from CBIHRE010000154.1 coordinate 6,103, forward strand.
CCGCGCCGACCGTCTGAGTGCCAGCCACGGTGATGTTGCCGAAGCCGTTGTAGGTGATCCAGCCCTGCTGGGAGCCGGCGGAGCCAACATTGGTGATCGCCGTCTGAACGGTCACGCCGCCGGTGGAGGAGTTGATCGAATGGATGACCACGTCTTCGCCGTCCGATGCGGCCGAACCGATGATCTCGCCGCCGGTCAGCGTGACCGAAGAGTTGCCGCTGAAAAGCAGCCCGTTGGCGGGATTTAAAGCGGTGCCGGTGTTGGTAACGGTGCGGGAAACGCCGCCCGAATTGCTGATCTGAAGGGTGTTGCTGCGCTTGCCAGTGATCGCGGCATCGGCGGACGAGACATTCAACACGACGTTCTGCTCCCCGCCCGCGTCCGCGGCATCGTAAGCGGCTCCGGTCGTGACGGTCGTTTGCTCGGTGGAGGGATTCAGGAGACGAACGCCGATGGTATTGTTATTGGTCGAATCATACGTGGCGAAACCAAGACCGTGTCCGGTCGGAGAGGTATCCGCCAAAGATCCCTTCAAGACGGGCGCGGTGGGAGAACCCAAGGTGCCGCCTCCGCTCACGCTGTTCAGATACCCGCTGGTGCCGACGCTTGGAGCAGTTGTGAAGGTGATCGTGGCGTTCCCCGCGCCGGGGCCGCTACCAAGGTTGCTGCCACGATAGAGCACCGTGACACCGTTCAAGTTACGGTTATTTCCGCTGCCCGAGTTACGCTTCGTGGAACCAAAGGCAAGCGAGGCGGGCTGATTCGCATCGGCGATCACCGTAATCGTATCGAAGCCATTGGCCTGCCATGTGGCATTGTTATCCGAGATGAAGCGCGCATCGAGCCCCGAGAGAGCCAAGGGCCCAGCAAAGGTTTGGCTTCGAGGGGTGCTCACGTTTGCGCCAGATATTTCGAACTCCGCGTTCTTGAGATTGATCGAGCTATTGCCATTGAGGGTTCCCTGAAGCTCAGGGGTCACGGTGCCCAAGGCGCCGGTGGTTCCAAGGGATAGTTTGCCATCGTTCACCGCCACCATGATCTGGTTGGCGGAGAGGGCATTCAGATTGTTCACGCCCGAAAGAATCTGCGTTCCGAGGCCCACCTTGGTGATACGAACCCCCGACGCGCTTGAAAGACCGGTGGAGGTGTCGCCGATGTTACCCTTGTAATTAAAGGTGTCTGTGGCGGAGCTAAGCCCGCCGACCTGAAAGATGACGGTGCTGGTGCCACCGGTGGTGTTAATGATCGAACTGTTAGGACTGGTGCTCTCCAAGCCTCCCACCGCGGTTTGCGCGTTGTTATGGGCGATCTCCACACGGGCGGTGTTGGTGCCCGTGCCGAGCACCAGCTTGCTCCTCATCGGAAACGACGTGATACCGGTATTTCCACCACCGCCCGCCAGAGGTTGAAACACGCCTTTGACCAAAGTCAGATCGCCGGTGAAGTAGGTCCAATTGAGTCCATTACCAAATCGAACCGCGCCCGCCGAATAATTGCCCACCGTGGACACGTTGTTGGCGATCGGAGTGGGAACGGGATTTTGATTATCGATGACCAAGCCTTGGTCACCGGCGATGAACAACTTGGCGTTGACGGTCGTGGGTGTGCTGGTGCCGTTGGTCTTCGACTCACTTAGAGAGAAGGTGTTGCCAGGCAACACGGTGATGGTGGGTGTGCCGGACGTGCGTTGAAACTTCAGACGCGACACCGGGCCGTCGTTGCGTGCGGTGGCGATCAAGCTGAGCGGACCGTTGGCGGTGTTGACCTCGAGGGCGCCGAGCGTGGTGTCACGATCCACGGCCAAAGCGGGGGTGCCCGCGATCGTCGCGATCGTCGCCTGGGCGTCCACACCATTGGGAACCACACCGCCAACCCAGTTGCCCGCGGTATACCAGTTGGGAACCTTGAAAGGAGTCGTGGTGATGGTCGTGTTACCCGTCGCGTTGGCGGTGACATTGCCGACACCGCCCGGATGCTGGGCCAAGCGCACGTTGCCGCCCGCCGTGGAACCCACGCCCACCACGTAGTAATAGGTGTCGGCATTCACGCCATAGCCGGTGGCCACCACGCGAACCGCGTCGCCTTCGGACAGGGCGGGCGAGACCGTCCAGCCGGTGCTCCCATCAGAACTGAAAGAGGTCATCGACCCTTGATCGCCGGGATTCGCCTGAAAGGTGCCATCCGCAGCCTTGAGGTCGGTGGAGGCATTCAAAGCCAGCATCGCAGCAAGCAACGCGGCGACGGCGGGAGCGGAAACTTGCCGGCGAACAAGTCCGGAACGGGACACGGGATGAACAGGGGCTTTATTCATATTTTACAAAAAGCTTAAGGGCTATGGAACCTGCGGGGACGAAGAGGAGCTGAGACGGAAAAGAGGAACGCCCGCCGCGTTTCTACGGCTGGCGATCCTCAAGGGGCTGTGCGCTGGGGGGGCTCGCGCGAACACCGGTCGACACCGACCGGCGGAAAATCTGGGGAGAAAATGCGGGGTTAACGGGGTGGGCTTGAATCTTGGTTACCAAAACCAAGGGGCGGATGGCGGCGACTATACTAGCAGGCAACGAAAGCAGCCGTGGCGTTTGTAGTGGGGTTTCGGCTACAACTTGAGGGGTAAATTAGTTGGCGGAATGGTCAATAGCCGAGCCGCCCGTGGAGCATCTCTGCGCATGCTCTCCCGAGGGAAGATGCTTACGATCCCGCATAAAGTTTCCACAAACACGTAGTGCCCGGACAATGGTAGTAAAACCCACTAGAAAAACTCCGCAGAAGGACCGATTTTGACGTTCTCAAAAACATGCGAGGTGGCGCGAACAGCCCCCGTCCATCACTAGCAACACGAGTGAAAAGTCCCGCCGCGCGGAGCATTCGCGCCTTGTTCTCAGATCACCTTCCCCGGCGCGTCGTCGCCAGCTCGTCATCGCCCGATCGCGCCCGTTTTCATTATGATCCTCCCGCACCAAACGGACCTGAAGGCGATACCGAGATTCTAGGCATCGCGAAGCGCGAAATTCGCGAGAGCACACCCACGCCGCTGCCACCGCATGTCCGCTGGAGCGTAACATTTCCTCGACCGCGAGTTGATAAGAGCTCCGGGCGGTTTGCATAAACTACACGATCCCGCACGAAACCCTATACCTGAAGCCCTCCCGACCAGCACGCCCGGCCCTTGTCGCACCTCTCGATCAAACCTTTCGAAATTGGGGATCAATTAAAACCCGCCTCGAACAAATCCAACGTGGAGGCCGATGCTTGCCACATCTTGACCATCAGGTGGACGCAAAACCCATCCGTAACATCGCGTCCTGTCCCCACCTTTTCCGGACATGTCGCCCGCTCGGTTACACCGCCGGTAGAAATTGGTGCCCGGGGTGGGGGTCGAACCCACAAGCCTTTCGGCGGCTGATTTTGAGTCAGCTGCGTCTGCCGATTCCGCCACCCGGGCAAGGTTGCTAGGCCGCTTAGGCAAAGCGGCGCGCGGCCCGTGTAAACCTCAAAGCCGCTGCTTTTTTAGCCGCCCCTGAAACGGTTCATCCGAGGTTTTTCTAGGGTCGTTCCCCCGGAATACGTTTTTTCGTCGGAATTTTTGAATGTTTCCGCAGCCCCTCGGTCTATCTCTGCGTCATCAGTTGTTTGCTTGGTTGCTTGGTTTGCTGGCAGAGGCGGCCCCCGGGGTGGTTCCCG
>CBIHRE010000155.1:0-9686 GCA_966212385.1 uncultured Akkermansia sp.
AAGCTCCGCAACGACGCCTCCTTCGGCGCCGACGGCGCCACGCTCGGCAAGTCCTCGAACTACCTCTCCTTCGAGGGCAGCTTCACCGATCACGACGCGCTCGTCTCCTCCGCCATCAACCTCGACGGACCCTTCGGCGCCGTCCTGCTCGAAGGCCCCGGCGGCGGCATGACGGTCAACATCGCCCCGACCGGCGCCCTCCGCGGCCGCGGCACCGTTTTCGCCGGCGGCTCCTACGCCGGCGTCTTCGGCATCGCCAACCAGGGCGCCGTCTCCGCCGACCTCGCCGGTCAGACGCTCGCGCTCAATCCTCCCATCCTCACCAACCAGCCCGGCGGCATCATCCGCGCGCTCAACGGCGCCACGCTCACGATCAACCCGCAGACCTCGTTCACCAACCAGGCCGGCGCCACGCTCTCCATCACCGGCGGCTCCAGCGCCACGCTTTCCCAAAACTGGCACAACGCCGGCGCCCTCGTCCTCGGCGACACCTCTTCGCTCACCTTCGCCGGCGGCGCCACGCTCGCCGACCTCGGCCTCGCCGGATGGTCGCGCCCTGACGGCGGCGGCACCGTCTACCTCCAGGCCAACATCGATCTCCAGGGCCAGACGCTCGCCCTCGGCGCCGCCACCGGCGACATCCGCCTCTCCGGCGGCTCGCTGAAAAACGGCGCGCTCACCTCGACCGCAGCCGGCCGCCTCGTCTACGAGAACAACGGCGCCAACCTCCTCGACGCCGTCGCGGTCGCCGGCTCCCTCACCCTCGACCAACCCTACGGCAAGGTGCGCCTGCGCAACGACGCCTCCTTCGGCGGCGACATCACGCTTTCCGCCACCGGCGCCACGCTCGGCTTCGAGGGCACCGCCGCCGATCCCACCGCCACCTTCTCGCACACGTTCAACCTCGACACCGCCTCCGCCCGCGTCGGCCTCGAGGGCTCCACCCCGTCGCTCACCCTCGCGCCCGGCGCCATCGTGCGCGGCATGGGCTCGCTCGTCGTCGGCGCCTTCAACGGCGTCCTGGGTCTCGCCGAGGTCGTCAACCAGGGCCTCGTCTCCGCCGACGTCCCCGGCCAGACGCTCACGCTCTCGCCGCTCAAGTTCACCAACCAGTCCGGCGCCACCGTGCGCGCGATCAACGGCGCCACGCTCGTCATCAACCCCGGCACCTCCTTCAGCTCCTCCGTCTCCACCTTCGACAACCTCGCCGGCGCCACGCTCACCGTGTCCGGCGGCTCCACCCTCACGCTCCAGCGCGCCTGGCACAACGCCGGTGCGCTCTCCGTCGCCGACACCTCCGTGCTCAATCTCCAGGGCGCCTTCGCCACCGCCGACCTCGGCCTCGCCGGTTGGACGCGCCCTTCCGGCGGCGGCACCGTCAAGCTCCAGGGCGCCCTCGACAACACCGCCGCCACGCTCGACCTCGCCCTCGCCGGCCCGCTCGTGCTCGACGGCGGCACGATCACCGGCGGCCTCGTCGACGCCTCCTCCGGCGCCGGCCTGCGCTGCACCAACCAGACCACGAACCTCCTCGACGGCGTCACCTACCAGGGCGCGCTGCTCTTCGACCAGACCAGCCAACGCCTCCGCCTGCGCAACGACGCCCACGTCGTCGCCAAGACGATCAACTTCACCGGCTCGAACTGCTCGCTCAACTTTGAGGCCACCGCCGCCGACGCCACGGCCGTCCTCTCCGCGCTCACCGTCAACCTCGACGGCACCCACAACAACATCCTCAGCCTCATGGGCCCGTCGCCCGTGCTCACCATCGCCCCCGACGCCACCGTGCGCGGCGCCGGTTTCCTCAACCAAGGCGCGATCGGCGGCTTCAGCGGCGCGCCGACCGTGATAAACCAGGGCGCCCTCGTCGCCGACGTGCCCGGGCAGACGCTCCAGCTCGCCGTATCCGTGCTCACCAACACCGGCGTCTTGTCCGCCAAAAACGGCGCCACGCTTTCCCTGCCCGCCGCCCTCGCGAACCAGTCCGCCGGCGCGTTCGTGCTCGCCGGCGGCTACCTGCAAGTCACGACCAACGTGTCCGGCCCCGACCTCGTCGTCGGCGCCGGCGCGAGCCTCGAAGGCTACGGCGAGGTGCGCCTCGCCAACGCGCCGACCGACGCCGTCTCGCTCGCCGGCACCCTGTCCCCCGATGCCGGCGCGGGCGGCCTCGCCATCAAGGGCGACCTCGTCCCCGCGTCCTCCGCCACGCTGGTCTTCGACATCGCCGGCGCCGCGCCCGGCACCGGTTACGACATCGTCTCCGAGGCCGGCGGCACCGCGCTCAACCTCAACGGCTGCACCCTGAAGCTCCGGCTCGCCAAGGGCTACGCGCCCTCCGCCGCCCAGACCTTCACGATCCTCGGCTCCACGCAGACCATCACCGGCGCCTTCGGCAACGTGGCCTCCGGTGCGCGCCTCGTCACGAGCGACGGCTACGGCTCCTTCGTGGTCACCTACGCCGGCGCGTCCTCCGTCGTGTTGAGCGGCTTTCAACCCACGCCCCAGGCCGCCTACCTCGCATGGATCGACGCCTTCTACCGCGGCTCCACCGCGTCCGAAGTCGTCGGCGCCACGGCCGACCCCGACGCCGACGGCACGCCCAACTGGCTCGAATTCGCGCTAAACGGTGACCCCCGAACCACCTCCGCCCGCAGCCTCTCCGCCGCCTTGCTCCAGGACATCGATCCCGCGCCCGGCGCCGAGTTCACCTACGTGATCGCCTGCCGCGCCGGAGTCGCCTTCGCCGCCCAGCCCGGCGGCCCGCAAGCCACGTCGACGCCGGTCGACGCCGTGAACTACACGGTCGAGGCGAGCGCGGACCTCCAAAGCTGGAGCCTCCCCGTCCTGCACCAGGGCCCGAGCGCCACCGCCCCCGCCGCAGCCGGTCTGCCCGACCTCACCGGCACGGGCTGGGAATACCACACCTTCTACGTGACCCCGACGCAGGCCGGCGCCCGCGTCTTCCTCCGCCTCCGGGCGGATTTCAACCCGCTGCCCTGAGCGAGCGCGACGAGCTGTTTAGATGGCTAAAATCAACAATTCTCGGCCCGCCCCCTTCGGCTCGGCTGTCTCCGCCGGACCGAGTTATTTCCCAGGCACGACCTTTGAGAGTAAGCGACTCCTCAAAGATGAGCAGCCCGGCCTCATCGGCCGGGCTTTTTTGCTCACGCGTGAGCGTGGCGGACTCACTGGTGAGTGGCCGGATACTCAACCGTGAGTAGGCGGAGACTCACCGGCGAGTCCGCGGGGTATCATCGTTGAGTAGGCGACACCTCAACTGAGACCGCGCCTACTCGCGCGTGAGATAGTGGGGCCTCACCGTTGATATCTCCGATACTCAACCGTGAGCCGGCGAGAGACTCGGTTGAGTATCGGGCACCTGACGCACGAGTATCGGGAGCCTCAACGGTGAATAGGCGGATACTCAAGGTTGAGTCGGATGCACCTCACGCCGAACCCGGGAGTCTCAAGCGCGATACCCGGCAGTCTCAGCGCTGAGCCGCGGAGTCTCAACGGTGAGATGCGGGATACTGACGGTTGAGTCTGCGGATACTGACCGTTGAGTCAGCGAGTCTCAACGACGAGGCTCGGGGCTCGGCTCGTGAGTCTCCGCATACTCAACGATGAGGTGTTGCGGTCTCAGACTTGAGACTGCGGAACCTCAACCGCGAGGCTCGGGAGTGTGGAATTTGAGGCTGCGTATACTGACGCGTGAGTATCCCGCCTATCAACGTTAAGGCTCGGGATACTCAACTTCGAGGCGCGGAGCTTGGCAGGCGAGAAATGGGGCCTTCCGACGCGTTGTAGTCGATGCGGGCTTGCTTCACAAGGCGGCCCTGCTCGTCGAGCGTGCAGGCCGCCGAATATCGTTTATGATAATCGATCCCGGTGTAGTTCATGGCTCCGCCAAGGAAACCACGCCCCTCCTGTCGGGACGGCTTCCATCCTTAGCTGCCACTCATGCTACCTGCCCCCTTTGGCTCGCGCGCCACCTGCTCCTATTTTACGAGCCAGTTTTCAATCGGCACAATTGAGGCTGGATCTGCGCGCCATGCAATCCATGCGCTTTTGTAAAACTCTAGGCAGTAGTAAATTCGCATATATTCTACCCCTGTGAACTCTCGACTGGCCTCTGAAATCGGAATTATTAAGACATTATCAAGTGTCTTAGCTTTGTCGGCAAAGCCAAGTTCCCAAGGAACCCACTTGGAGGACTTGGAGTTTTCGGTGACAATCACCGCGAATTTATTATTCGATTCGATTTTGCCTTTAATGGCTTTGGCGGTTTCGGCGGAGGTTTCTTCGGGCATTCCTTCGTCAAGCCAGTCAACGTAGACTGCAATCCCCCGTGACTCGAGGAATTTTTTTATAGAAAGCACTAAGTCTCGGTCTTTGTGGCTGTGTGAAAGGAAGAGGGAGTTGGCTGGCTTTGCATTGGCAAGCGCATTGAACCGCGCGCGTTTTTCGACCTGCTCACGTAGCTCTGCTGGCTGGGGAGCGAACGAAATAAGCTGCTCCTTTGTGAGATATTTCATGGTATCTGATTTCGGGCTTTGAATTATTGAATCCAAGAGCTGAAGTTTGCGAATCCTCCGTCGGCAATCCAATCGTAGGTGGGCAGCCAGTGCGATAGCGTCAACTGTTGACTGCGATTGGCAAGAGGCTGCTCGTTGATGCTAAAGGTATCGAGGTCGGAATAATAAACCCATTCCCTTCCGTTCCACTCAATCGGCCGGCCTCTTTTCCCATCGCTACTCACTTCGATTTTTAAATTATCAAACGGATTTGGCCCAAGAGGTTTTGTCTGCTGGTTTTTGCCTGTGATTGCATTGATATGAATGCCGATCACTCGATTTCCGCGTTCAATGCTCTTCATTATTTCATAGCGCACCCAACGTCGCGACCACGTATCCGTCCCGATCAGAATTACTGTAACAGATGTGTTTTCGAGTTCTGAATTAATCAGTCGCTTAAGCGCGAGAGGATTAGTGTTTTTTGCTGTTTCCCAGATTGAGTGATCGTAGTAGCCCGCCGCTTCAACGCCTCCTGTAAAATTGTGATTTCGGACAACGTTCGCGCGGAAATCGATCACGTCTTGATAGTGGAATCCGAAGTAAACTCGTTTTGACATGGAATGACGTGTGGGAGGCTTGATGTTTTGGTGCGGAAGGCTTCTATTTAATAAGCGCTAGTGCGCCGCAAATTTCGAAGGCAGCTATCGTGTATGGGCCAAGCTCCTCCATTTCCTGTTCCGAGAATTTCCATCCTTCAGCAATGTCGAAAATGTTCTTTTCGCGCGTCGGCCGATGATCGACAATGGTTGCCTGCTTGCTCGGCGGCCGCTCAGCAAGTAGTTGAGAGGCTCCGCCCGTCGACGAATAGAGAAAAATAGGATATCGTGGAAACAACTCCGCGAATTGTCGCATTTCTTCTTCCACGCCCTCCATTCCTCCTATGCACACCAGTGCCGTCGGCGGAACATCCGTAAACATACGTTCTCGCAAGTTCCGTAGCGACTTGGGGAAGCTTAACGGCGATGGAGGGCATCCGGGCTTGGATTCATCCGGATCGATCGGGACATTATAGATTGAAACATGAGAACTAGTGCGAAGCCAATCGACCTCAGCTATGGCTGTAAAGGCAGCAGACTGGTAGAGAAATACTTTTCCTAAATGACTATCGACATCGGACGCCCTCTCGCGCGGCGCTTCTGTAAATCGGGCCACCGGGCTGGGAAAGTTCGAAACAACGCCAGCTATAAGACGTGTTATGCTAGGATGCCCCCCATAGACAACTGCGGCTCCGTTACGGATCAATAAGCTCGCCAGCGGAATGATCGCTTCGGCAACTCGCCGACTAGAATCAGGAACTTGAAGATAGCGCCGATCCCGCCCTTCGCTGGGATAACTAGCAGAAAGGATTACACGGTGGTGCGAAAGATTCATGATGAAGCATCACTGAAAAGACGCGACGAGTGCATGGATCTCACCCTCATGGTAGTAACGGATATTGGATTTTTGCGATAACCATTGGATTCGCCTTTGTCGCACAGGCTCGCGGAATGGGATGGATGAAACAATGGCGCCTTCGTGACCCGGTGTGGAAGATAAGCGAAGTTCATCAAGAAAGTGGTAGTGAGCCAAATCTCCTGGTCGGGAGATCGCCAAGATCTTATGCTTGGCTCCTTTGGAATCTCTCGCTTCAAGCAGACCATTGTCGTCGAAGCACAATCCGGCTACGGCAGCCTTGCTGAGAATTTGGCGGATACTTTGAGCCAACTCCCACTTCCGCTTGAAGAGGGAGCGTGCGTGCTCCTCGCGAATTCGTTCAAGCACCAATGCGAGTGCACTCGCGCTCAACTCGCCAGTGGGTAGGTCCGCTGCAGCTACACGCACTCGTTGATCTTCTGCGACAGAGACAATTGCTGGAGCATCGTCTAGGTTGATTGCAATCACTCCAACACGGTGAACGCGGGCGAAATCTATCTCATCCTGAACCCACGTCGATTCCAGCAGATGTGCAGATTCAAGCGCCACAACGACGGCTTTGTCTGCCAATTCCTGCATTAACCTTGGTTGAAACTCCACGCCTACATTCACTGAGTAGCGGTCCAGAAACACTCGAAAATTTAGCTTCGTAAGCTCAATGGCTAGTTGTTCAGCTATGCGTGCGCTGTCGCTTTGCTTGTAACTTATGAAAATGCGCTGGTCATCCTCCAGCAATCCACCGCACTGCAGAACGTCGATTGCGTTCATCGAAGGCTTGTTATTCCATCGAGAAACTTGAATTTTGGCGGCAGCTGGCAACCTTGCTAGAATGGCTTGCACAGGTGCGCCAAAGGGAATGACGGGAAGTAATGTATATGCGGTTGTGGGCATTCCCGCATGGAATTTTGCAATAAGTTCGTCGACGGCCGGATCGTTCTCAACTGAAGCGGCCCCATCGCATGCCAGCACGAGCATCCGTCGTTGAATGTTTTGTGCCAAACAATTCAATGGATCTGTTATTGCTCCGGAGCATGCACCGGGCGCCGACTTACCCAAAAGAAGTGAAAGCTCTCGTTGCAAAGCCAGCCCAATGGCAGCAGCGGTCGAATTCGCCGTGATCGATTGAGCCGCCACGATGATCTGCAGCACCCCCTGCTGCGCGGTCGAGAATTGCTCGCACTGAAATTGCCGCGTCGCTGGTGTTGCACTTAGAAACCCAGTTTGGCGTTGTAGCAGTATTGGCATGCGTAAGCGTTAAAATATGCCTAGGTTTAAGTTGATTTAATTTTGAAAAAACGGGCAGGCGATGGGGTCAGGCCAAGAGCTTTTGCCTGTTCGATGACAGGCTTGAAGCGCTTGAGGGTTTCTTTGATCCGGGACTCAACTTTCGCGGGAATTTTGGCCATGGTGGGTGGTGGTTGAATTGTTGGCCAAACCCTGACTAAGCGATTGCTCTTAGGGGGCGCGTCCGGTGGCAAGCCTGCATCAATAATCCGTCAAAGATTTACATCCGGGCTGTCTTGCTTGGGTTGGTAAGGTAAGGCTATGCAGGCGAATCGATTGGCTGTGGTGACGGAGCGGCGCGCTCCAAAAATGCAAAATCCGACCGGGCGGTCGGGTTTACGGGATCAGCTCCAAGCACGGCTCGCGGGTCGGAAGCCGGTTCACCTCGACGACCTGCACGCCCCGAACCGTTGGCGATGCGCATGCGGCGGCTGCCGTTGAGGAGGTCGGGCTTTTGGCGCTCCTGCTTCGTCATCGAGAGGATGATGTTCGTGGGCCGGTGCGGCGGCACTTCTCGACGGTGTTTCCCTTCGCGATCCTCTACGAGGACAAGCCCGACCACGTTCGAATCGTCGCGGTGATGCCGATGCTGCGTGATCCGGATTATTGGACGCGTCGGATGGGATAAGGAGAGGGTGGGGGCGTGGCGACGGGATTGGCGTCCGGGCTTTTCATTTGCGGGGCTTCGCGTTCAGTCGAGAGCCCCGAAGATGCACCCCTTCTCATCACGTGGATACGGCGGCGTTTTGCCGATGCTTGGTTTCTGCCTGTGGCTGGTCGCGCTCGCCGGTTTGCGCGCCGACGACGGAGGGCGAGCGCCAGACGGCGCCGACGCCGCGCGACACAAGACGATGGAGACCTGGGGCTGGGTCGTCGCCCAGGAGCAGGGAGTGGCGGGCATCGAAATCGGAGCGCGGGAACTCGATGCGTTTGCGGAGGGGTTTCGCGAAAATCTCCGGGGCGACCCGCTGACGCCGGAGCTGCGGCGACTATTTCCCGATATCGAACCGCTGGCGAAGGAGCGACGCCGAAAGCTCGTGCGCGCGATCGAACTGCGCAACGAGGCCGCGGCGGAGCGCTTTTTCGCGGATTTGAAGCGGCTCAAGCATCCGGAGGAGTTGCCCGGCGGGGTGCTTTGCGAGGTCGTGCGACCCGGCGAGGGCGCTCCGCCCAAACCGGAGCAGACCGTGACGGTTCGCTACGTGGGGCGCTTGATCGACGGCACGGAGTTCACCGAATTCGGCCCGCTCGACCTCGTGCTGGTGCCGGCCCGTGGCGTCTGCCGCGGGTGGATCGACGCCCTGCGACGGCTGGGCAAGGGCGGCGCGATGACGCTCTACGTGCCGCCGCCGCTACCGGAGGCCGAAGCGGAGAAGCGGGGGATCGAGCCCGGCTCGGCGATGATCTTCGAGATCGAGCTGCTCGGGATAAAGGACACCGCGCGGGACGCCTTGGAGAGCAGCCTTGCCCCGCCGCCGATGGAGGAGGCGCCGCCGACTTCGGGGGCGCCGATCTTGCAGGTATTCGAGGTGTGGGGCTGGAGCGTCGCGCAACAAGCGGGCATCGCGGCGCTGGGCTTGGCGGAGGGCGAGCGCGGGGCTTTGACCGAGGGCTTGTTGCAGGGAGTCAAAGGCCGGGCGGCGCCCGCGGACTTTGAAAAAACGCGGCACGATCTGGAGGCGTTTATCGCGGATCTCCGCGCGGGGGCGCGACGCGCGGCCCGGGAAAAGCGGCGCGAGGAGATGGAGGCGCTGTTCGCCCGGTTGAAAACCGATCCCGCGGTCGTCGAGCTGCCGAGCGGGCTCCGCTACGAGATCCTGCGCCGCGGCGCGGGCGCGTTTCCGAAGGCGGGGCAGATCGTGCTGGTCGACTATGTAGGCCGGCTGATCGACGGGAGCGTGTTTGATCGGACCGACAACGAGCCGCTCAACGTCGAGGTGGGCTCGGTGATCCGCGGATGGAACGAGGGCATTCAGCTCATCAATCGAGGGGGGAAGATCCGGCTCTATATCCCGCCGGAGCTGGGCTACAAAGAGCAGGCGATCTCCGGCCACAGCGGCCCGATCCCGGCGGGCTCGACGCTGATCTACGAGATCGAGCTTCTGGATATCAGGGATTCGTTGCCCGGGCCGGAGGTGGGGAAGTAGTGGGTGGCGGGATGTTGTTTCAGAGAGCTACACCGATGATCGATTGGAGCTAGATGTTGCATCCAAGGTGGACGGGCCCGCGCACGACCCCCCGACACGGAGAATAGACAACACCCCCCCCGCCCGCCCCACGGGCCCGGGGGGTACTGCCGGCGGGCGGCCACGTGGGTGTAGCGGGGACGGTGCACCAGGTTGGTCTCCGCGTGTAACGCGCCCCCCCCGAGTTCACCGCGCCCCCCCGCGCGCAGGCCGTGGCCCAGGTCCTTCA
>CBIHRE010000156.1:0-9685 GCA_966212385.1 uncultured Akkermansia sp.
GACATCATCGCCCTCCTCGCGGCCAAACTCCGCGTCGCCCGTTTCGTCGTGCCGGAGGATTTTCCCGCGGGGCTTCTTGAGTGCCTGCGCGCCCGCTGTCTCGACGTCACCGTCGCCAGCGGGGCCGTGCTTCCGGAGCGCGAGATCAAAAGCGCCCGCGAGTCCGCCGCCATCCGCGAGGGGAACCGCGTCGCCGCCGCAGGCTTCACGGCGGCCGAATCCCTTCTTCACCGGGCCCGCATCGTCGGTCGCAAGCTCGTGCTCGACGGCAAGCCCCTCACCTCCGAACGCGTCCGCCTCGCCATCGAGATCGCCTGCCTCGAAGCCGGCGGCCTCGCGCTCGACACCATCGTCGCCGGCGGCGACCAGGCCTGCGATCCGCATTGCCGCGGCTCCGGCCCGCTCCGCCCGCACGAGTTGATCATCGTCGATATTTTTCCGCGCCACACCGCCAGCGGTTACCACGGCGACATGACCCGCACCTACCTGAAAGGTCGCGCCTCCTCCGAGCAACGCGCCCTCGTCGACGCCGTCGCCACCGCGCAAGAAGCCGCGCGCAAGGTCCTTCGTGGCGGCGCCATCTCCTCCGCCGTGCACGCCGAGTGCGTGAAGGTTTTCACCGAACGCGGCTATGAAACCAAAAGGACCGCGAAGGGCGCGGTCGGTTTTTTCCACGGCACCGGCCACGGCCTCGGCCTCGCCGTCCACGAAGCGCCGAGGATCAGCTCTCCTGTCGACGAGCCGCTCAAAACCGGCGCCGTCGTCACCGTCGAGCCCGGCCTCTACTACCCGGGTCTCGGCGGCTGCCGCATCGAGGACGTCGCTTGGTTGACCGACACCGGCCATAAGCTCCTCTCCTCCCACCCTTACGCGTGGGAATTCGCCTGAAATCCATCGGCTCCACATCGCCCCGGCCACGCTCTCCGCCCCATGAAATCAGTCCTCGCGCTTTCCCTCTTTGCCCTCGGCCTGGGCCTCGCCGGCTGCCAGTCCGCCGGCGTGCGAGCCCGCAACGCCGAGCTCAAAACCGGACCGCGCTTCGACGAGGAGGGCAAGTTCACCGACGAACCTGCCGTGACCATCCCCCTGTGGAGCTCCGAAGGCATCAAAGACCGTCCCGTAACCGTCGCACCGCCCCGCACCGACGGCGCGAACTGATATCGAACACGATCCCCCGCATGCCCGAACTCGCCGAAGTCGAATACATCCGCCGCCGCTGGAACCCCGGCCTCGGCCACGTCGTTTCCGGCGTGCGCCTCCACCCGCGCTCCCGCGTGCTGCGCGGTTGCGACACCGCCGCGCTCGCCAAGCGCCTCTCCGGCGCGCGACTCGACTCCTCCGCGGCGGCCGCCAAGCAGATGCTTTTTCGCTTCACCGCGAAGGACGGCGCGCAGCTCTGGCTCGGCATCCATCTCGGCATGACCGGCGAACTCCTCGTCCGCCCCGCCGGCCTGCCCGACACCAAGCCCGACCACCTCATCCTCGACCAGTCCGCCGCATCCTCCGTCTCGGGCCTCGGCCAGTCCCTGGTTTTCTCCGACTTCCGCATGTTCGGCCGCGTGCTCTTCCACGAGGGCCCGGGCGCACCCGATTGGTGGGCTCACATCGCTCCCGCGATCACATCCCCCGCCTTCACGCTCGCCACCGTATCCGATTTCCTGCGACGACGCGCCCGTGCCCCGATCAAGGCCGTGCTCCTCATGCAGGAACGCTTCCCCGGCATCGGCAACTGGATGGCCGACGAGATCCTCTGGCGCGCCGCCATCCACCCCGCCCGCCGCTGCGGCGACCTCTCCCCCGCCGAGGTCAAAAAACTCCACGCCGAAACCGTCTGGGTCGCCGCGCAGGCCCTGAAGCTTATCGGCGCCGCCGACACCCCCGAGTGGCCCGATCCGCCCGCGTCCTGGCTTTTCCAACACCGCTGGGAAGACGGTGGCCTCTGCCCGCGCACCAAAAAACCGCTCGAACGCGCCACCATCGGCGGCCGCACCACCTGCTGGTCCCCCGCACGCCAAAAACTCCCCTCCGCGCGCGGCTGAGCAAGGCTCAAGACCGACGCCCTCGCCCCCATCAGCATTGCGTAACCCATTAGGTTACACAAGATCGGGCTCCGCCCTTTCGCTAACACCCAAGAGATCGAGAGCCTGCCGGCGTAACCTATTCGGTTACACAAAGTCCGCCGCCCATTTTCATTCCACCGCGTTTTTCGCCGTCTGTCGGCCTGCTTCCGCCGAGGGCCGGGACCACTCCCGCTCAAAGCCGGAGGAACGCCTTCGACACGCCTCACCGCTCGCTACAGCGTGGCCGGCTCCTTTTTCGCCATGCTGCTCCCACCCGACTCCAGCCTCCTGTTCATCGGCGACTCCATCACCGACGCCGGCCGCGAGCCCATGGGAGAACCCGCCCCCTGGGGCACCCCGGGGCTCGGACGCGGCTACGTTTCCCTCGTCGAATCCT
Organism: uncultured Akkermansia sp.; assembly: GCA_966212385.1. GTDB lineage: Bacteria > Verrucomicrobiota > Verrucomicrobiia > Opitutales > Opitutaceae > IMCC26134_A. The sequence goes on from CBIHRE010000156.1 coordinate 2,458, forward strand.
GGCTCCTCGCCACCCGCCCCCAAGACCGCGTCCGCGTTCTCAACCGCGGCACCTCGGGACACACCGTCCGCGACCTCGTCGCGCGCTGGCAGGCCGACGTGCTCGATCTGAAACCCGGCACCATCGTGATCATGATCGGGATCAACGACGTCTGGCGCCAATTCGATACCCCGCTGCGCACCGAGACCCACGTGCTTCCCGCGGAATACGAACGCACCTTGGACGAGCTCGTGCGACGCACGCTCCCCGTGCTTGCCGCGCCCTCTCGCCTCGTTCTTGCCACGCCTTTCTTCATCGAGACCAACCGCGCCGACCCCATGCGCGTGCGCATGGACGAATACGGCGTCATCGTCCGCCGCCTCGCCGCCGCGCACGGCGCCACCTTCGTCGACACGCAGGCCGCCTTCGACGCCGTCACCGCACACGTCCATCCCATGGCGCTGGCATGGGACCGCATCCACCCCCAGCCCGCCGGCTGCATGATCCTCGCCCGCGCCTTCCTCGCCGCCTTTGGCGCGCTTTAACGCCCGGCGGCCGGCGACCCGGGCGGCGATTTCGGCGGCGCGAGACGTTCCTGGCCCAGCGCACCCAAAACCGGCCGCGCCCACTCGAGCGCCCGGGGCATGCGCTGCTCCGCGCTCGGTGACATCACCTGCGACTGCACGAGCGCAAGCAGCACCAGCGCGCCTGCCGCGCCTCCGGCGACGAAGGAAAGCACCTCGCCCGTTTTCCCCGGCAGCGTGAACTCCCGCGGCCGCGGCCTCACCCAGACGATCAGCGCCGCCACGGCGACAAACATCCCGGCGAACAGGAGCCCGAACGAGACCGGCAGCCAAAAATCAAAATCCAGCGCGGCGTCGCTTTCGCGCATCTCGGTGAACACCGATCTCCACATCCGGTCCGCGAAACGCAAGCCGAGCCAAGCCCCTCCCGCGCCCCAACAAGCCGCCAACGTGCCCACGCGTTGGCCCAGCGCCGCTCCGCCGAGCACCAAGCCCGCGCCCAGACAGGTGATCGTGAGGTCGGTCATGTAGTCCATCGTCGGAGATATCGCGTGCTCTCGTTCACCCTTCTTGCAAGCCGAGCGCTCGCACCGCGTCGTCGATCCATACTTCGCCCGCGGCGAGTTTCAGGCACGCATGCTCGCGCATCGAGACGAAGCCCGCCTCGCTCAGCACCTCGCGGAGCTTGTTCTCCGGATCGCCGTCGGAAATCCATTTGCGCGCACGCCCGTCGATTCGCAGCACCTCGAAAACTCCCGTGCGGCCCACGAAACCCTGCTGGCAACGCTCGCATCCCGCGGCCGAAGGCTGCGCCACCCGTTCCGGCAGGGCGCGGCGTCCCGCGTGCTGGGCGAAAAAGTCCCGCGTGTCCGCGTCGGGCGGCGTCCAGACCCGGCAAGCCGGGCAGAGCTCGCGCATGAGCCGCTGCGAGATCAGCATCCGCACCGCCGCGGACAAAACCTGGCGGTCGATGTCCAGATTCCGCAACGCCGTCAGCGCGCTCACTGTGTCGCGCGCGTGCATCGTGCTGATCACGAGATGGCCGCTCATCGCCGCGCGCACGCCGATCTTGAACGACTCCGGGTCGCGCATCTCGCCGATGAAAATCACGTTCGGGTCCTGCCGCAGCACGGTGCGCAGACTCGATTCGAAGGTCACCCCCATCTTCGGGTTGATGCCGATCTGCGTGGCGTGCGGCAGCGCATACTCCACCGGATCCTCGATCGTCACCGTGTTGACCGCCGGTCCCGACACTTCCTGCAAGAGCGCGTAGGAGGTGGAGGTTTTGCCCGAGCCGGTCGGCCCGGCGACGAGCACCAGCCCCTCGGGCTGGCGCAGATTGCGGCGGATGACCTCGCAGGTTTCCTGCGACATTCCGATCTTGTCCAAACGCAACATCACCGCCGGCCGGTTCAACAAACGCAGCGCGACCTTTTCGCCGCTGAGCGCCGGAGAGGTCGAGATGCGCACGTCGAGCACGTGGCCCGACTTCGGATCCGTCCAGCGAAAGCGGCCGTCCTGCAAGTGCTGTTTCTCCGCCGTGTTGAGGTCCGCGAAAACCTTGAAAACCGCGACCAGCATCTCGCCGCCGCGCCGGTTCAACTTCAGGTGCTCGCGCATGAAGCCCACCTGCCGGAAACGGACGGTGTAGCCTTTCTCCTGCGCCTCGATGTGCACATCGCTCGCACCCTTCTCCAAGGCCGCGGCGAGGATTCCGTGCGCGATCCGCTCATATCCTTCCGAACCCGCGTCCCCCGTGCGTCCGCCCGCCCACCGCGCCCATGCGTGCGGCAGCAAATGCGCTCCCCAGCCCACCGGCCCCGCGACCAAGCTCAGCACGTTGGCCCAAGGCCGCCACCGCTCCGCCAGTCCGCTCCAACGCGCGCTAAACACCGCCGTGCCCATCCACCCGCCAAGCAGGCAAGCCTGCCAGATGAGCTCGGTGGATTCCGGTTGGGAAAAGACGGACCAACGCATTGGGATGGGGAAAGGGCCGGTCGCCGCGAAGGCGGGGAAACGCAGGCTCCTACGGACCAATTTTTTGTCAAACTAGGACCTGCCGCCGAACCATCGCTCGCGCTCCCGCTTGGTTTTCTTTTGCCGCGACCGCGCTCCGCCGCGTTCATCTCCGCCGCGTGTCCTCGCCTTCGTCCAAAAAGCTCCGCCTCGACGAACTCCTCGTCGCCCGCGGCCTCGCGCCCACCCGCGCCAAGGCCAAGGCCTACATCATGTCCGGCCTCGTCCGCTCCGGCACCGAGCGCCTCGACAAACCCGGCAAGGAATACCCCGTCGACTTCCCCGTCGCGCTCGCCGAGACCAGCCGCTTCGTCTCCCGCGGCGGCGAAAAACTCCAAGGCTGGCTCGACCGTTTCCCGCTCGATTTGCGCGGCGCCCATGTGCTCGACGTCGGCGCCTCCACCGGCGGCTTCACCGACTGCGCCCTCCAGGCCGGAGCCGCCTCCGTCACCTGCATCGACGTCGGCCGCGCCCAGCTCCACGGCAAGCTCCTCGCCGACAAACGCGTCACCAACCTCGAGCAGGTCAACGCCCGCCATCTCGATCCCGCCATCCTCCCGCGCCCGCGATACGACGCCATCGTGATGGACCTCTCCTTCATCTCGCTGCGCCACATCCTCCCGCCTGTCTGGCCCGTGCTCCGTCCCGGCGGCACGCTCGTCGCGCTCGTGAAACCCCAGTTCGAGGCCGGCAAAGCCGAGGTCGACAAAGGCCAGGGCGTCATCCGCGACCCCGCCGTGCAGGAGCGCGTCCTCGCCGAGATCCGCGCCTTCGCGCTGTCCGAGCTGCTCGGAGCCGTCCTCGTCGGCGTGATGGACAGCCCCATCACCGGCACCGACGGAAACCGCGAGTTTCTCCTCGGCCTGGAAAAAAGCGCTTAGCCTCTGGCCCGGCGTGCCGAAGGGGATTGGTTCATGCCCATGCCTCCGCACTCTCTTTCCCCCGTCGCAGGTCGCAAAGCTCTGGTCATCGGCTGGGATGGCGCGGATTGGCAGATCATCAAACCGCTCATCGAAGCCGGCCGCATGCCCAACCTCCGGCGCCTCCTCGCCGAAGGCGCCGCGGCCAATCTCACCACCCTCCAGCCGATTTTCTCGCCGCTGCTTTGGACTTCCGCCGCCACCGGCAAACGCCCCGTCGAGCACGGCATCCTCGGCTTCACCGAGCCCGACCCCGATCCGCTCGGCACGGGCGTGCGCCTCAGCACCAGCACCACCCGCAAGGAAAAGGCGTTCTGGAACATGCTCTCCCAGGCCGGACTCCGCGTGCACACCGTCGGCTGGATGGCCAGCCACCCCGCCGAGCCGATCAACGGCGTGGCCGTCTCCGACCTTTACGAAAAACCCTGCGGCTCCCTGAGCGATCCGTGGCCCATGCCGCCCGGCACCGTCCACCCGCCCGAGCTGGCCGACGAACTCGCCGACCTCCGCGTCCACCCGGAGGAGATCACCGTGACCGACCTCCGGCCCTACGTCCCCTCGATCGACAGCTTCGATCCAAGCACCGAGCCCGCCCTCGGCATGCTCACCGCCCGACTCGCCGAGGCCGCCAGCATCCACGTCGCCGCGACCTACATCCTGGAAAACCACCCGTGGGATTGCCTCGCCGTGCTCTACCCCACGATCGACCACGTCTGCCACAACTTCATCGACTGCCACCCGCCTCGCCCGCCCTACACCCCGGAGGAGAAATTCGAGCGCTTCCAACACGTCGTGAACGCCACCTACGAGTTGCACGACCAGATGCTCGGCACCCTTCTCCGGCACGCCGACGAAAACACCGCCGTCATCCTTCTCTCCGACCACGGCTTCTACAGCGACCACCTCCGTCCCGAATACGCGCCCTCCGACTATCCCGGCGGCGTCATCACCCACCGCCCCGTCGGCGTTTTCGCCCTCCGCGCCCCCGGAGTCCGCGCGGGAGAGTGGATCTTCGGGGCCAACATCATCGACCTCACGCCGACCCTGCTCACGATCTTCGGCCTCCCCGTCGGCGCCGACATGAGCGGCCGACCGCTCCTCCAGGCCTTTTCCCCGCCGCCGCGCGTCTCCGTCGTTCCCTCGTGGGAACACCTCGAGGGTCCGCACTCCGCCGGCCTGCATCCGCCCGATCTGCGCATCGATCCCGCGACCGCCCGAGCCGGACTCCGCCAGCTCGTCGACCTCGGCTACATGGCCGAGCCCGCCGCCGAGGCCGAGGTCGCCGCCGCCGACTGCGCCCGCGAACTGCGTTACAACCGCGCCCTCTGCCTCCTCTTCGAGGGCAAGCCCGCCGAGGCCCTCCCCGGGATCGAGGAAACCTGCGCCGCGCGGCCCCAGCGCATCACCGCCCAGCTCCACCGCATCAGCGCGCTCCAGGCCCTCGGCCGGCTCGACGAAGCGCTCGCCCGCATCGAGGAAGTCGAGTCGCCCGAGCACCCCGCGCGCCGCCACCTCGCCGCCCAAGGCGCCGCCTACGGCCCGCGCTTCGACCTCATGCGCGGCATCATCGCCCTCCAGCAAAACCAGCCCGAGCTCGCCCTCCGCCACCTGCTCCGCGCCCGCGAAGATTCCGCCCGTCTCGGCGAGATGCACCTCCAACTCGGACGCGTCTACATGCGCCTCCGCCGCTGGGCCGACGCCGAGGACTCCTTCGCCCGCGCCCTCGCCATCGACCCCGATCACATCGAGGCGCGCGTCGGCCACTCCACCGCCCTCTATCGCCTCCGCCGCTGGGCCGACGCCGCGACCGTGGCGATGAGCGCCGCCGAACTCGATCCCGGCCACTTCCTCGCCCACTACGTCACCGGCCTCGCCCTCGCCCGCCAAGGCCGGCGCGACGAGGCGCTCTTCGCCCTCCGCGCCACCCTCGCGGCCGCCCCCGGTTTCCGCCCCGCCCGCCGCGTCATCGCCTGGCTCCTGCGCGGCGATCCCACCCAGGCGGCTCTCGCCGCGTTATACAGAAGCGCATGATATCCAACGACGCCCGCAAAGCTTCGAATTTTCGCGAAAAATTTCCCTCAAGCGCGGCCCCTCGCGTGCCGATTCCGCTCAACGCGATGACCCACACCACCCACACACAGTTTATCCGTTACTCCGCCGCCGTCGGGGCCACCGTCCTCGGCGCCGCCACCGTCTCGGCCGCCCCCGGCCTCACGGTTTTCAGCTCGCCCTACGCCACCGGCTTCCTGCCGATCTCCCCCTCCTCGACCTCGCCCGCCGACCTCTCCACCTCCGGCGCCTGGACCTGGGACGTCACCAGCGGCTCCTCCTCGAAAGGCACCATCGCCGCCAACTCGACCACGTCGCTCACCCTCAAGGCCACGCCCACGATCAATGACTACGCGTCCAACACCTTCGAATTCCGCACCACCGCCATCACCGGCTACGACTCGGTGAGCTTCAATTACAGCGTCTCCAACTCCGGCATGGCCTGGGCCTACTTCTTCAAGAACGGCACCTCCACCCTCCTCTCCGGCACCAACAGCAGCACCATCCTGATCTCGCCCGGCGACGTCTTCGGCTTCCGCGTGAGCGCTTCCTACATGGGCGCCGGCGCGTCCCTCACCATCTCCAACCTCACCGCCACGCCCACGGCCGCCGTCCCAGAGCCCGCCTCGACCTCCACCTGGATGGCCGCGGGCGTCGCCGGCCTCGTCGCCATGCGCGAGCTGCGCCGCAAGCGCCGCGCCCCCGCCGCGCCCGTCGCCGCCGGCGCCTGAGCGCGCGCCCGACCTTCCGACGGCCATGCCCGCGCCCGCCGTCAGCGTTTTGATGCCCGTCCACAACGGCGGGCATTTTTTGTCGGCGGCCCTCGAAAGCCTGCGCGCGCAAACCCTCGGCGACTTCGAGATCATCGTGGTCGACGACGGCTCCACCGACGACACCCCGGCCCTCCTCGCCGCCTGGACCGATCCGCGCCTCCGCGTCCTCGCCCTGCCCCAAAACCAAGGCGAGGCCGCCGCCCGCAACCACGGCCTCGCCGCCGCCCGCGCCCCCCTCGTCGCCCTCCTCGACTCCGACGACCTCGCCTATCCCGACCGGCTCGCCCGCCAGGCCGCGTTCCTCGACGCCCGGCCCGACATCGGCCTCCTCGGCGCCGACTGCGACGTCGTCTCCGACGAGCCCGGTCCCCAGGCCCCGATCGACTCGCCCCGCGACGACGCCTCGCTCCGCTGGCAAACCATCTTCGGGCACGCCTTCGTCCACTCGATGCTCATGTTTCGCCGCGAACTCTTCTCCGAACGAGGCGTCGCCTACTCCGCCGAGTTTCCGGTCGCCACCGACTACCACTGGTTCGCCCGCGCCCTCGCCGCCACCCGCGCCGCCACGCTTCCCGCCCGCCTCGGGGCCTACCGCCGCCACGCCTCCAGCTACATGCGCCGCCACGCGGACGCCCTTCCCGCCGCCCTCGCCGTCCTCGCCCGCCGCCACCTCGCGCGCGAGCTGCCCGAGGCCGCCGCCTCCGTATCGGATGAACAGATACGCGAGCTTCACCGCATGTTCTCCTCCGCCCGCGCCCCCGGCGACCGCATGCCCCTCGCCGCCATGCGCCGCGCCGCCGCGCTGCACGCCGACCTCCTCGACGCCTTCCGACGCCGCCACCCCGGCTTCGCCTCCTCCGAAGCCGCCGCCTCATGAACGCCCCGATCACCGTCGTCACCGGCGTGCCGCGCTGCGGCACCTCCCTCCTCATGCAGGTCCTCGCCGCCGCCGGCCTCCCCGCGCTCG
>CBIHRE010000157.1:0-9652 GCA_966212385.1 uncultured Akkermansia sp.
GACACCCAGTTCCTCGGATCTGTCGAGCAGGTCGCCGTCCTCGGCGACGGCCGCATCCTTGTCGCGGGTGATTTCAGTCAATTCAACGGCTCCGCCCGCGCGGGACTCGCCCGGCTCTCCACCACCGGCGCGCTCGACGCCACCTTCGCGCCCGCGCTCAACGACGCGGCCTACGCGCTTCTCGTGCTCCCCGACGGCCGCATCCTCGTCGGCGGAGAGTTCACCACGGTCGACGGCGCCACCGCCACCCGCATCGCCCGACTCCAATCCAGCGGCGCCCTCGACACCGCCTTCGCCGCCGCCGGCGGCCACGGCGCGAACGTGGCGGACCTCGCGCTCCAGCCCGACGGCAACGTCGTGCTCGCCGGCGACTACGCCCCCTTCCAAGGCGCCTCGCCCAGTCGCCCGCTCTGGCGCCTCGTTCCCGGCCTCTCCGGACTCCCCGGCGTGATCCAATTCTCTTCCGACGCCGCCTCCGGAGTGGAAGGCGCCAACGCCACCATCACCGTCACACGCAGCGGCGGCTCGCTCGGCGCGCTCACCGTCGGCTACGCCACCGTGGCCGGCACCGCGGCGTCCGGCGCCGATTTCACCGCCAGCTCGGGAACGCTCACCTGGGCCGACGGCGACAGCGCCGCGAAAACGATCACCGTTCCCCTCGCATCCGACGCGCTCGCCGACACGCCCGAGTCCCTCGTGGTCAATCTCGGCGCGCCCCAGCTCGGCGGCGCGCTTCTCGCCGATCGCCAGCAGGCGACGGTGACGATCTCCACCGCCTTCAGCGCCTGGCAGACGACATACTTCAACACCGCGGAGCTCGCCGACTCCGCCGTCTCCGGCGACGGGGCCGACCCCGACGGCGACGGCCTCGCCAACCTCGCCGAATTCGCGTTCGGAAAGAATCCGCGCCTCGCAGACGCCTCCGGCGCCTGGACGACCGTCACGCAGAATATCGGCGGCGTGGACTACCTCACGATCACCTTCCGTCGCCGCGCACCCGCGCTCGACCTCGCCTACGCCGTGCAATCCAGCGCCGACCTCGCCACCTGGTCGGCCGGTCCCGTCCAGGTCGGCTCCGCAGTCTCGAACAGCGACGGCACCGAAACGGTCACCTATCGCGATACTGTCTCCGTCGGAAGCAGCGCACGTCGTTTCCTTCGGGTGCAGGTGAATCGCACGCCCTGATCCCGGATCACAAAAAAGGCCGCTCGAATCCGGGCGGCCTTTTTTGTGCGATAGCCGGGAAAATCAGCCCAGCGTGGCGGCGAAACGCTCCAGGCGCGCGATCACGCGCTCGCGCCCCAGCAGGCGGAAGATGCTCGTGATGCTCGGACCCGCGCTCAGGCCGCTCACCGCGATGCGCGCCACGCCTTGGTAGTCGCCGAACCCGACCCCGCGCGCCTCGGCCAGCGCCTTGAGCGCCGCCTCGATCGCCGCGTCGGAAGACAAGTCCATCGCGGGCGACTTCAGCGCCTCGACCAGCTCCGCCAACCGCGCCTTCGGCTCGCCCTTGCCGAGCGCCTTGGCCTTCGCCTTTTCGTCGGTCGGGTAGCTGTCGCTCCAGAAATAGGCCGTGTAGGCCGGCAGTTCCTCGAAGCCTTTGATCTTCGGCTGGGCGAGGCCCATCACGGTCTCGAAGTAGCCGGCGTCCGCGGCCAACGCGGCCGACACGCCCGCCGTCTCCGCGGGCAGGCCCGCGAAGTAGGCCCGTGCCTTCGCGGCGAAGTCCGCCGGCGGCAGCGCCAGCAGGTAGAGCATGTTCATGTGCGCCATCTTCTTGTCGTCGAAGCGGGCGTTGCTCTGGTTCACGGCAGGCAGGTCGAAGAGCTTCACGATCTCCTCGATCGGCATCTTCTCCCGGTCGCCGCCGGGATTCCAGCCGAGCAGCGTGATGAAGTTCACCACCGCCTCCGGCAGGTATCCGCGTTTTTGATACTCCTCGATCAACGCGCCCTGGTCCCGCTTGGACATCTTGCCCGGCCCGTTTTGCTTCAGGATGAGCGGGATGTGGGCGAAGATCGGCGGCTTCACGCCGAAGGCCTCGAAGAGGGCCACGTGCTTGCTCGTGTTGGAGAGGTGGTCCTCGCCGCGGATCACATGGGTGATCTTCATCGCGATGTCGTCGACGACGTTCACGAAGTGGAAGACCGGATTGCCGTCCGAGCGGAAGATCACGAAGTCCTCGTCCTCGACGCGCTCCACGCGGCCGCGGATCGCGTCCTCGATCACCATCGGGGCGGTCTTCACCTTCTCGACCTCTTTTTTGCGGTGGTCGTCGAATACCGTGTAGCGGTCGCCGAGCAGCTTGAACCACGTCGCGCCGTCCTTTTCGTAGGTGCGCCCGGCCGCCTTCAGCTTTTCCAGATACTCGCGGTAAACATGCGCGCGCTCGCTTTGACGGTAGGGGCCGTGGTCGCCGCCGCCGCTCGCGCCGACTCGCGGACCCTCGTCCCAGCTCATTCCCAGCCAGGCGAGCGAATCATAGATCACGCGGAGAAACTCCTCGGAGTTGCGCGCCGTATCGGTGTCCTCGATGCGGAGAATGAACGTGCCTCCGGTGTGCCGGGCGTAGAGCCAGTTGAACAGCGCGGTGCGGGCGCTGCCGATATGGAAAAACCCGGTGGGACTCGGGGCGAAACGGACGCGGACGTGGCTCATGGCAAAAGGTGTTCGAAACGTTGAACCGCCCACCCTGCCCGCGCCGCCCCCGTTCCCGCAAGCCCGCGCTGCGCCCCAAACCAAGGCGCGCCCGGGACGAAGGTCCCCGACCCGCGGGACTATTTCCCGGGCCCAGCGCCCCTGCCCTCTCCCTCCAGACGGGCGTAGAGTGAGTGCATGCATTCGCGCTCTCTACCGCGCCCCTGTTTCTTCGCGACCTCGCCCAAGAGCGGTCTCACCTTGGTGGAGGTGATGGCCGCCGCCGCGGTCCTCGGGCTGGTGATCGTTGGCGTGCTCGCCGGCTTGATCCAGTCGCGCCGGCTCACGGAAGGCAGCATTTATCAGAATGCCGCGCTTACCGTCGTCCAAGGTTACCTCGAGCAGATCAAGGAGTCCGATTTCGCCAACGTGCCCTACTACCAAGGGTCCACGCTCGTCGCGGGCAACAGCAACGACCCCATCGCCGGCGTCACGTCCGCCAACCGGTCCAAGGCGATCAAGACGCTGCTCAACAACACCGACGTCGACACCATCGCCAACGCCGACGGCGAAACCATCTCCGACTATCTCCTCATTTCGTCCGGGACGCCGCCGACGCTTTCCTCGATCACCCCGGGCGGGACGGCCCCCTCCGGCGTCGAGGACAACGTGAAGCTCATCGACGTGAACCAGACGACGAGCAAATCCGACGACTTGCGACTGCGCCTTTGGGTCTGGGTCACCGACGCCTCCGCCTCCAGCTACGACGCCACCCAGGTCCGGTCCGTCGTGATCATCTATCAATGGGCGATGAACGACGGCGCGAAAACCCGCTGGTTCCTCGGCTCCGTGCGCTCTCTCCGCTCCGCCGTTCCCACCGTTTGACCATGCCATCCCTCCGTCACCATCTCCCGCGGCACACCGCCCTCCGCGCCTTCACGCTCTCCGAGGTGCTGATCACCCTCGGCATATCGGGCGTCGTGCTGCTGGCCGCGCTCACCTTTCTCATCCAGGGACTGAACATCTTCTCCTTCGACGTGGGAAAGAATCTCGTCAACCGCGACATCCGCACCTTCACGAGCGAGCTCGCCGACAACGCCACCTATGCGAACTACTTCCAAGTCTACCCGAGCTTTGGCACCCGCACCGTTTCCACCACGGTCAACGGATCCTCCGTGACCACCCCGGCGAACGTCGAGGACAAGCAAACGGGAGACATGCTGGTGCTTGTCTTCAAAGACCCCGCCAAGGTCGATCTCGTCAATCGCATCATCGGCTACTACCGCGCGCCAAAAGACCCGAACGATCCGCGCAGCGAAGGCCCCGTGCGCAAATTCGATCTGCGGATTTCTCCCTCCAGCTCCGCGCCTATCTATACGCTTCTGCCCTCCGCTGGGACTTTCTCATCCAACGAAGAGGTGATCGAGATGTCCAAGGGCCTCGCGAACGGCCGTCTCTTCTACAACGTCCGCGGCAAGAGCGTGATGGTGAACGGCCAGATCATCCACCGCGGAGGCCTCGGGAAAACGCGCTACGAGCGCGCCACCAACACCTACAACTTCACCGTTTCTCCGCGCGGCTGATCCGCCGCGCGCCCTCACATGCTTCGCTCTCCCGCCCGCCGCCTCCGCGGCTCCGCCCTGCTCACCGTCGCGATCGTCTGCGCCGCGCTCGTCCTCCTCGTGGGGTCGATCCTGCGCTACGCGCTTTCCGAGCGGCGGCTCAATGTCCGCCACGCCGCCCGCATCGAAGCCCGCAACGCCGCCGAATCCCTCGCCGAATACGGCGCCGCCCAGATCCGGCAAAAATACGAGACCCGCGGCACCTTCACCCTCAACCCCAACGGCACCGACGCCCTGCGCCAGCCACCCTCCTCGTTCTGGGCCGGCAGCCGTGTCGTCTCCTCGACCTCCGACCTGTCCGCCTCCACCTACCCGCCCGCCGCGTCCTACGATCTCGAGCTCATCGGAGGCACCGAACGCAGCATCACGACCGGCTCCAGCAGCCTCTACTTCGTCGACCCCGCCGACGAAAACAACCGCGGCGATCCTCTCAGCGGGAAGTGGGTCACCCGCCGCGACGTATCCGTCATCGCCCGAGCCACCGTGCGCCCCGCCGACGGCGGCCGCCCCATCACCGCCTACGTCTCCGAACGCATCTCGGTCCGCGGCGCCCCGCTCTTCGCGCACGCCATCTTCTACAACATGGACCTCGAGATCTTCAACGGGCCGGTGATGAACATCACCGGGCCCGTCCACACCACCGGCAACCTCTACCTCTACCCCGACAACCAGCTCAATTTCTACGGCAACGTCACCGCCACCGGAAACATCTACAAAGCCAAGAAACCCGGCGACGGCTCCAGCGACGGCGGCAGCGCCTCCACCCGCACCGGCTCGATCAACTTCCTCAACAAAGCCGGGGGCTTGGTTAATCTCTACGGCAAGGACCTCACCCGCCCCGCCTCCAACGCCGGCTCGGATTTCTGGCGCGACTCCACCGGAGGCACCGGCACCTCGGGAACATCCTTCGCCAACTTCGCCGCCAACGCCTCCCAAGCCTGGAACGGCTACCTTCAGACCAAGGACCACGGCATTCAAAACTACACGCCCGTGGCGATCGGCAAATACGTCGAGGACCCCACGCCTTCCAACGGCGTCGACAATTCCGTCAACACCGGCCGCGCCATCATCGAGCCCCCCTCCGTTCCGCTCGGCAGCGATCCCGACTACGCGCTGAAAATGGAGGTCGAGAAACAAAAATACGCCAACATGGCCGGCCTCTACATCACCGTCACACCCGGAACCGGCAACATCACGCTCACCAGCCGCGGCATCGACTCCGACGGATCCCTCAAGAGCGCAAAGACGCTCACGATGCCCGGAAACCAAAGCCTCGTTAAATTCAACGCCTACCGCGAGACCACCGTCGCCAAGTCGTCCACCAAGATCACGAGCGGCCCCGACAAAAACAAATACAACACGGTCACCACCACGACCGTCACCACCACCTCGGGCACAACGACCACCACCGACACCCAGGTCACCGCTTCCGCCGTGACCGCGTCGACCACCTCGACGCTTGAAAAAGGGATGTATGACCAGCACCGCGGAAAACCCCTCGACCTCGTCGAAGTCGATATCGGCGCCCTTCGCGACGCCGTCGCCGAGATGCAAAAAGCCTCCGGCTCGCGGGACGCCGCCAAGGCCATCGGCAACTTCAACACGGCGGACTGGTCGGGCGTCGTCTACGTCGACGTCACCGGGGGCCCCGTGACGCGTCTGGTCGACGAATCATCCTCTTTGCCCGCCGGCAGCACGATCGCCGCGACCAATTCCGTGAACAAAAACACCGCCGTTCGCATCATTAACGGCGCGGGCAAGGCGCCCAGCTACGGAAGCTCGAACCCCGGGCTCACCATCGCGTCCAACGCGCCCGTTTACGTGAAAGGCAATTTCAACACGAGCAACGCCAACGGCACCGACGTGAACTCCACTTCGAGCAACAATCCCGCCACCGATTACGAAAGCGGCGAGGTGCCCTGCGCCATCGTTTCCGACGCGATCACCGTCCTCTCCAACGGCTTCAACGACGCCACCAGCAAGTCCACCGCCAGCCCCACGGCCTCCGGCGATGTGGTGATCTCCGCCGCCTTCCTCACCGGCATCGCGCCGACCAACAAAAACAACAACGGCGCGACCTCCGGAGGCGCCCATAACATAGTGCGCTTCCTGGAAAATTGGAGCGGCAAGGACACCTGGTTCCGCGGCTCGCTCGTCTGCCTCTACGAAAGCCGCGTCTTCACCGAGCCCCACGGCGGCAACTACTACAGCCCGCCCAACCGAAACTGGGGTTTCAACAAGCTCTTCGGACAGGGCACCTACCCACCCGGCACGCCGCGCGTCCTTTCCTACCGGCGCGTCGATTTCACCGACCTGACCGCGGCCGAATACACCACGACGCGCAGCTCGTTCAACTGGAAGTAAAGGAGCAATCCTTTGGCGCCGCCTCCGGCTCAAAATCCCGCCCCCCGCAACCAAGCACGATGCCCCTCACCGCCGACCAAAGAAACCGCCGCCCCCCGAGCTGTGTAACCCCTTGGGTTACACAGCTCGGTTAGGATGAAATAAAAAGGCGCGCCGGGCGGGCGCGCCTGAATTTCAGAAATATCCGTGAACTGAATACGCTCAGCTTGGCTCAGGCGGCGGGCGCCGGGGCGGCGGCCGCGCCGGCCTTCGGTGCGGGCGGCGGCACGAGGCCGCCATTGCCCACGAAGTGGAAGGTGGCGTCCTTCGGCAGGATCACGCGCTCGCAGAAATCGCCGAACAGCTCGCCCGGCTGGCGCTCCTTGGCGTAGCGCTTGATCACCGGCTCGAGCAGCTTCGCCGCGTCCTCGATCGTGATGCTCGGGGATACGAGGCGGTTAAGGCGGGTGCCGTTGTAGGCCGCGCCGAGGTAGAGCGCGTATTTGTTGGGCGCCTTGCCGACGAAGCCGATCTCGGCGAGGTAGGGCCGCGCGCAGCCGTTGGGGCAGCCGGTCACGCGGAGGCTGATCGCATCCTCGTGCAGGCCGGCCTCGTCGAGGATGGTCTCGAAACGGGCGAGGATGTCGGGCAGTGCGCGCTCGCTCTCCGCGAGAGCAAGCCCGCAGGTCGGAAGCGCCACGCAGGAAAGCGCGTTGAGGCGCAGGCCCGAGCGCTCGTTTTCCTTGTCGAGGCCGTAACGGGCGAGGATCGCCTCGATCACCGGCTTCTCGCGTTCGCTCACGCCGGAGATGGTGAGGTTTTGCGAGGGCGTGAGGCGGAAGTCGCCGCGGTGCATCTGCGCGATCTCCCGCAGCGCCGTCTTCATCGGCCAGCCGGCGCGGTCGACGATGCGGCCGGAGAGGATGTGCAGGCCGTAGAACCAGGTGCCGTCGGCGTTCTTGTGCCAGCCGTGCGGGTCTTGGATCGTGGTGAACGCGACCGGACGCGCGGGGCCGAAGGTAACGCCGCTGCGCTTCTCGACCTCGGCCTTGAACCATTCGATGCCCTTGTCGGCGATGGGGTATTTGAGGCGCGCGTTTGCGATTGGTGCGGTCGCCGTGGTCGCGCTGGGTGGTGAGGACCGCCTCGCCGACCTTGTTGACCTGATCGCGGGTGATGAAGCCGAGCGTGTCGGCGAGGCGCGGGAAGGTCTCCTCGTTGCCGTGGCTCATGCCGAGGCCGCCGCCGACGGTGACGTTGTAGCCGAGGAGTTTTCCGTCCTGGATGATCGCGATGTAGCCGAGGTCCTGCGAGTAGACGTCCACGTCGTTCGAGGGCGGCACGGCGAAGCCGGTCTTGAATTTGCGCGGCAAATAGGTCGCTCCATACATGGTCTCGACCTCGGGCTCGCCGCCGGCGACCAGCTCTTCGTCGAGCCAGATCTCGTGGTAGGCGCGGGTCTTCGGGAGGGCGTAGTCGGACCAGTTTTTCGCGTCCTGATAAACCTGCTCCAACACCGGCGACTGCTCGGGGTTGACGGGCGCCATGACGTTGCGGTTCACGTCGCCGCAGGCCGCGATCGAGTCGAGCAGCACCTTGTGCATCCCCTGGATCAAGGGCTTCATGTTGCCCTTCAGCACGCCATGGAACTGGAAGGTCTGGCGCGTGGTGATGCGCAGCGAGGGCAGCGCGAGATCGGTCGCGAGCTGATCGAGGACGAGCCACTGCTGCGAGGTCGCCTTGCCACCCGGAAGGCGCACGCGAAGCATGAACGAGTAGGCCTTGTCCTTGCCCGCCTTCTTCAGCGCCACGCGCTGGTCGCGATCATCCTGGATGTAGGTGCCGTGGAACTTGATCAGCTGCTCCGCGTCGGCGGAGACGTGCGGCGTGGAGAGGTCGGCGAACTCCGCCTTCAGGTTGCCGCGCAGGTGACGCGAGGCGGTCTTGATACCCTCGTTGGCGACGAGGGGCTTGGGAGCGGGGGCGGAATCGGAGGACATGACGGGCGGAAAGAAAAAGGATGAAACGTGATAAATTCGCCACCCTCACGCGAGGGGCAAATACTTTTATTCATTAGTTTACTAATATAGTAAGGATAAGCAAGCAACCCCTCCGCAACTTCATCGTCACGAAGACGAAAGGATCCCCATCAATTCTCCGCCAACGGCATCTGCCAGTAATCTTCCGGAGCGAGTCAGACGGATCGTTGTTTCCGCGCACTCCAGCAGACCGGATGACGCCAATCTCGCCAGCTCGGTGTCCAATTTATCCCAACCTCGCGCGGACGGAAACCGGACGCGCAGCTCGGCCAAGTCGACGCCCTCGTTCAGGCGCAACCCGAAGACGACCGCGTCCTCCGCGAGCAGCGCCGGCGTGAGCTCCACGCGATCCTCCGTCATGCGTTCGCCCACGGCGATCTGCGCGCCCCATTTGTCGAGATCCGCCGGATTGGCCCCGCGCAAACCTCCATGCTGGCCGGCGGCGGAGGGCCCGATCCCCGCCCACTCGTGCATGCGCCATGTATTCAGGTTATGCATACACCGATGGCCGGGGCGGGCGAAGTTGGACACCTCGTATTGGTCGTAGCCCGCGGCGGCGAGCTCGTCCCAGGCGCGCCCGTAGAGCCTCGCCTCATGCTCCGGGTCGAGCTTCACCTTCCCTTGCGAAAGCTTCACCCAAAGCTTCGTGTCTTCTTCGAAAGTCAGGCAGTAGGTCGAGAGGTGGTCGGGCGCGAGAGACGCCGCCATGCGAAGATCCTCGACCATCGCCGCCTCGTCCTGCCCCGGCAGGGCGAACATGAGGTCGAGATTCACGCTCGCGAAGTCCGCCGCGCGCACCCGCGCGTAGGCCCGCAGGATCTGCTCTCGCGTATGCTGACGCCCCAGCGCGTCGAGCAAAGCGGGCGAAAAACTTTGCACGCCCATCGACACGCGGGTGACCCCGATCGCCTTGAGCGCCGCGAGCCGCGCTTCCGTCACCGAAGCCGGCGCCAGCTCCACCGTCCACTCGGTCGGCCGGCCGCCACAAGCCGAGAGCACGATCTCGCCCAA
>CBIHRE010000158.1:0-9538 GCA_966212385.1 uncultured Akkermansia sp.
TCTCGTCGGGGAAGATGCGCACCAGCAGCGTGCGGCGTTTGATCTCCTGGTTGAGACGTTCGATCAGGTTGGTCGACTTGAGGTGTTTGTGGTGGGCGCGAGGCAGCCGGTAAAAGGCGACGGTTTCCTCGATGTTGGCCTCCACCCAGGCGCAGAGCTTGCGATGCACGCCCTGCCAGCGTTGCAGCCATTGGCCGAGATGCCGGCGAGCCTCGGACAGCTTCTGGTTTATCACGCTGACCGCGCTGGCGCTAAACTCGTGCCCGCACAGCTCCTCGGTGATCGCCTTGACCCGGCGCGTCGACACGCCCTGCACATACATCTCCATCAGCGCGGCCACCAAGGCCTTCTCGCTTCGCTGGTAGCGCTCGAACAGCTCGGTCGAAAACCGTCCCTGCCGGTCTTGCGGCACCCGCAGCTCCAGCTTGCCCACCCGCGTCACCAAAGTGCGCGGATAGTGGCCGCTGCGATAGCCTAGACGCGCCGCCGTGCGTTCGCCTTTGCCGGCACGCAAGGCCTCGTCCATCTCGGCCTCCAGCACCTCTTGCAGCAAGGTCTGCATCAGCTTCTTCAGCGCGTCTTCCTCGTTCAAAAGGCGCAGCAGTTCTTGTTTCGTCACCTGGATCGTCTCATCGTTCCGCTTCGGGCGGGTCATGGGTTTTGTCCTTCGTTCGGTGGCTTAGGTTTCGTCTCCCAACCACCTACCATGCCCCGCCCTTTTTGCTGAACTTCGGAGACACTACCCTCACGCCCTTCGGGTGAAGAGAAGCCTAGCCGGGCCGGCCTTGCCCTCGATAATCGGAACGCTCCCGACACGGGCTCGGCTACAATTCAATTTGAAATGCTCTCGTTTGAAGACACGTCCGGTCGCCGGGATCATCGCCTGCAAAAGCGGGAAGAGCGCCAAGCTCGCTCCTCCGATTGTGCGCCTATTCCGATCAAGCCCCCGCCGTCGACCCGCCTCCCCACCCCAAAAAAACGAGGAGCCAGAGCTCCTCGTCCGAAAACCCACCTGGCCGCGACCGGCTACCTCGGTCTGGTGCGTCGTTCAGTAACGGCGATTGCCCCGTGCTTGGAACGCGCCCGCCTTGCGGTTCGGGCTGCTATAGGTGCGTCCGTTGGCGCTCGTGACGCCACCCGCCCCCTCCTTCGGGCGCGCCTCGTTGACGGTCAGAGCACGTCCGTCGATCTCGGCACCGTTCATTTTCTCGGCCGCGACCTTGCTTTCCGCCTCGGTCGCGAAGGTCACGAAGGCGAAACCGCGCGGACGCCCCGTCTCGCGGTCGGTCGTGATGTGGACATCGGTGACCTCACCGGAGGCCGAGAAAGCGTCGCGGAGGGCGGCTTCGTTCGTGTTGAAGGACAGGTTTCCAACGTAGAGTTTGGAGTTCATCGTGATGGTTTTCGTAGGCTTCGTCTGCTGTCAGCCTGTTCCCGCGAGTCGGGTTTCGAATTCATCACGGAGGCCCAAAGCCGCTGCAGGGAATCCACCAGCCACTGTCATTTAACGTAATTACGATTCCTTAGGCTCGCCGCCCCCTGCCGGAAGGCAAGGCGCATCCCGTCTTCCTTCCTCCCCGAGCTCCGGCTCTTCGCATTCCTCCATGCCGCCGGCCAAGGATAATACCGACTCCGTTAATCTTCCCTTAAGCCCGCCTCGGCTAGGATGCGTCCACCACTCCGTGCTCTCCGTGCCCTCCCTGATCAAAATTCTTCGCCCCTCGGGCCTGCTTCGCCGCTTCGCGCTCTCCGCCACCCTTCTCCTCTCCGCGGCCACCCACGCCGCCGACATCACCCTCGCCTTCCGCGCGACCAATTCCGCCGTCCCCCTCGCTCTCGATACCCCCGAGTCTCTCGTCCCTCTCGGCGCCAACCAACTTTCCCTCACCCGCGTCTCCGCGCTCATCTCCTCCGTCGCCTTCGTCCGTCCCGACGGCAGCTTCGCCCAGCTCGAAGGCCAGTTCGGCGCCCTCGACCTCGCCTCCGGCCGCGACCGCTTTACCCTCCGCGGCGTCCCCGCCGGCCGCTACCAAGGCCTGCAATTCCTCGTCGGCCTCCGCCCCCTCACCAACCACGGCGACCCCGGCCAATGGCCCGCCGGCCACGCGCTCAATCCCCTCGTCAACGGCCTCCACTGGAACTGGCAAGGCGGCTATATCTTCCTCGCCCTCGAAGGCCGCTACCGCCCCGCCAACCCCGGCCCGGGCTCGGCCGCCGAACTCGGAGGCTGGAGCTTCCACCTCGCCACCGACCCGCGCCTCACGCTCGTCGAGCTGCCATTCCCTCTGGAGATCTCCGCCGATTCCACCCTAGCGCTCGACCTTGACCTCACTCGCGTTCTCGAAGGCATCACCCTCGCGCCCGACGCCGATTCCACCCACTCGCGCCCCGGCGACCGCCTCGCCGACCGCCTCGTCCAAAACCTCCCCACCGCCTTCCGCATCACCACCTCCACCCTGAGCACCCCACCGCCCAAGCCTTCCGTCACCCATTGGGTTACACAACCAGGAGCATCTGCTTCAACTGCCTCGATCAACACAGATTGCGTAACCGATATGGTTACACGGCCCGGCACTCCCCTCCCCTTTACGATCCCTCCCGGTTTCCCCCAAATCGAGCTCCCCGCCGACAACCCTCTCACCGTCGAAGGCGTCGCGCTTGGCGCCAAACTCTTCCGCGACCCGCGCCTCTCCGGCGACGGCACCCAATCCTGCGCCGACTGCCACCAACCCGCCCACGCCTTCAGCGATCCCCGCCCGCTTAGCCTCGGCATCGACGGCCAGCCCGGCACACGCCACTCGATGCCGCTCTTCAACCTCGCCTGGAGCCCGAACTACGCGTGGGACGGCTCGCAACCCCGCATCCGCGACCAAGCCCTCGCCGCCATGCGCAACCCTCTCGAGATGCACGCCGACCCCGAAAAAGTCGCCGCCCTCCTCGCCACCGACCCCGAAATGTCCGCCGCCTTCCAAGCCGCCTTCGGCCCCGCATCTCCGCCTTCCGATTCATCCGCTCCGTCCTCCGTCCCTCCGACTTCCGTCCTCCGTCCGGCGGTCACGCCGGCCCGCATCGCCGCCGCGCTCGAACAACACCTCCTCACCCTCGTCTCCTCCGATTCCAAATTCGACCGCGCCATACGCGGCGAGCTTGAGCTGACCGAGCAGGAGAAGGAAGGCTTCGCGCTCTTCGCCACCGAGTTCGACCCCGGCCGCGGCCAGCGCGGGGCGGACTGTTTCCACTGCCACGGCGGGCAGCTCTTCACCGACTACCAGGTGAAACACAACGGTCTCGACCTCGTATCCGCCGACCAAGGACGCGCCAAGGTGACGAACGCCGCAGCCGACCGCGGCAAGTTCAAGACCCCCTCGCTGCGCAACGTCGCCCTCACCGCCCCCTACATGCACGACGGCCGCTTCAAGACCCTCGAAGACGTCATCGCCCACTACGACCACGGCGTCGCGCGAGCCGACAACCTCGACCCCAACCTCGCCAAACACCCCGCCGAAGGCCTG
The DNA here is from genome assembly GCA_966212385.1 of uncultured Akkermansia sp. GTDB lineage: Bacteria > Verrucomicrobiota > Verrucomicrobiia > Opitutales > Opitutaceae > IMCC26134_A. The sequence continues at coordinate 3,513 of CBIHRE010000158.1, forward strand.
CGCCTCACCGACGCCGACAAATCCGCCCTCCTCGCCTTCCTCCGCACCCTCGCCGACGAGCGATTTACCACAGCTGCGAACTGAACTATAATATTCTATAAAGCCCGCCGCTGCGCCGTAGGCCAATATGACATCAAACGACAGGACCGCCCCCGCAGCCGGAATCATTGAAGTCGGCGAGGAGTATATCGGCGATCTTGCGGCATTTTTCAGTTGGAACCCTCGGCCCGAAACACTCTCGGTGATTTCTCCGTTCGGTTCGCACCTAAACCATTTCATAACCTCCTCCCGCTAATGCACTTTCATCGGATTTTCTGATTGTCGCCCGGAGACGACTTTTTGCCTACGGAGGACCACTTCTTGCGCCCGGATGCTCGCACACTCCCTCCGACAGCCTGCCGTCCTTATCTCAAGCGGCTTTGCTCCTCTTCCAGATGCGTTCCTGCCCGCCCGGCAACACGCCTGACAGACGAAGCAGCGCGATTCCCAATGCTGCGTGCAGGCACAGATTGAAGAGCATGCCCCCCGGCGCCACGAGTTGGCAGAGGCTTCCCTCGATCCCCGAGACAAGGTATTCGTGATTCGCGGGCTTGCCGGCTCCCCTAACCCCCGCTCCTTGCTCCAAGCGGCCGCGCCGCCGCCTCCGCCGATCCGTCTGCAACCGTGTTCTCCCCGGCGCGCATTGCCTCGCCCTGATCGGCCGTCCACGGCATCGCTGCATGGCTCTACCCCTTCCCCGCCCCGGCCGCGTCGCCGCGCTCTGCCTGACCGCCTGCCTCCAACTTTCCCGTCTCGCCGCCGCCGATCTTTACGTCGCGCCCGATGGTGTCGCCGACGCGGTCGGCAGCCTCGCCGCACCGACCACGCTTGAGCGCGCGCTCACCCTCGTCGCCCCCGGCGACACGATCCATCTGCGCGGGGGCAGCTACGCCTTCTCGGCGCAAGTCACCGTCGCGAAGGAAAATTCCGGCACGGCCGAGGCCCGCAAGCAGCTCGTCGCCTACGCCCCGCCGGGCGGCGCTGCCGAGCGGCCCCATCTCGATTTTTCCGGGCAGGCCTACGCGAAAAACAACAACGTCCGCGGCCTTCAGCTCAACGGCGACTGGTGGCGCGTGTGCGGCCTTGAGGTCTCCGGCTCGGCCGACAACGGCATCTACGTCGGCGGCAGCCACAACATCGTCGAGCGCTGCGTCACCCGCCACAACCGCGACACCGGCCTGCAGATCGGCCGCGCCGCCGCGACCGACGCCGAACCTGCCACCTGGCCCTCGCACAACCTCATCCTCAACTGCGAATCACACGACAACTACGACGTCCCGCCCGGCGCGGGCGAAAACGCCGACGGCTTCGCCTGCAAGCTCACCACCGGCCCGGGCAACGTCTTCCGCGGTTGCGTGGCCCACCACAACGTCGACGACGGCTGGGACCTCTACACGAAAATCAAGACCGGCGCGATCGGCGCCGTCGTGCTCGACCAGTGCATCGCCTACGCCAACGGCACGCTCTCCGACGGCACGCAGAGCGCCAAGGGCGACCGCAACGGCTTCAAGCTCGGCGGCTCAAAGATTCCGGTGCCCCACGTCGTCACGCGCTGCATCGCCTTCGGCAACGGCAAGAACGGCTTCACCTGGAACAGCAATCCCGGCGCGATCCGCCTTTTCAACAACCTCGCCTGGGACAACGCGCAGGGGAACTACAAGTTCGATTCCCCCGAGGCGGTGTTCCTCAACAACCTCTCCTTCTTCAACGTCGCCGGAACCGGCAAGAGCGACCGCTACGGCGGCGCGAGCGGCGCGCCCACCGGCCCTTCCAACATCTTCTTCTCGACCTCCGGCAAAACCCGCGTCCGCAACGATCGCGGCCTGAGCGTCTCCGCCGCTTCCTTCGTCACACTCACGCCTCCCGCAGGAGGCTTCGCCCGCGCCGCCGACGGCTCGCTCGATCTCGGCGACTTTGCGCGCTTGGTTCCCGATTCGCCGCTGATCGACGCCGGCGTCCTTCCCAGTTCCACCTATTTGCCCGAGCTGCCCTACGATCCGGCCACCGCTTACCAAGACGCTCCCGACCTCGGCGCCCGCGAGATCGCCAAGCCGGGGCACACCCTCCGCTAACACCCCGTATTCCAGTCGCTTGCCTCGCAACTAGGGTGGACGGGCGGATCCCTCCGCCCGTGGTCTGGGCGGCCATGAATCCACGCAGCTTGCGTAACAAGGGACGCCCACGCATGCCGGGTTTTCCCAACCTTTGCCGCCCTCCGCGCGGCAGACATGACCGCGGCACACTTTTCTCCTCTGGGCGGGCACGATCCGAAAATTTTTCAAAAAAAGACGGGCCGGGCGGCCGGTTAATCCGGGCTTAAGCTTCATTCAGCTAAAGTGGGCGCACACTCGACGCCCATCATGAACACCCACCTTCTCTCCCGCTTCGCCCTCTCCGACTCCGACGCCTCCGCCGCCTTGGCCGTCGGCCTCGCCGCCGCCCAGACCCGCTTCGTCCCGCCCGCGCACGTCAAGCGTTGGACCGGCCGCGCGGTTCCCACGATCCTCCTCCCCAGCCTCGCCGCCCTTCGCATCGCCGGCCCCGACGCCGCCTCCACCCGTCCCGCCGCCCAGACCGGCCGCAACTGACCCCCTCGCCTTCCGAGTCGGTCGTCCTCTCGTGGACAAACTCCTCTTCGCCCTTCGGTCCGCACTTTCTTCCGTGCCCTCCGCGGTTTCCAAGTTTCTCGTCGCCGTCCTGCTGTTCCCTCTCGCGTTGACGGCCCACCCGGATCACTCCGCCACTCAAAAGGGCGTGGTCGAGCCCGTCCCCGCCACCTCGCGGCCCGGCGTCGAAAGCAAAGTCACGATCACCATCGAAGGCGACAAACGCGTGATCGCCTCCAACGGCATCCCCGACCACTCCACCGGCCGCTTCCCCAACCGCGACAATCCCAACCGCGTCGCCGAGCAACGCTACCGCTTCACGGTGCCCCTCAAACCGACGCCCGCCGCCCGGCCCGTCCGCTACGGCAACCAGCTCTTCGGCATCGCGCTCAACGGCGTCGTCTTCGATCCCGCCACCGCCGAGGCCTGGCAAAACGACATGTCCTCCGGCTGGCACTACGACGCCAAGGGCGGCGCCTTCTCCCTTGGCCTCGATACCAACAACGGCCACGTCCAGCCCTCCGGAGCCTACCACTACCACGGGATTCCGGTCGCCCTGCTCGCCCGCCTATCGGAGGGCAAAGCGCGCATGACGCTGCTCGGCTGGGCCGCCGACGGCTACCCGATCTACGGCAAGTGGGACTATAAAGATCCGAAGGACGCTGCCGGCTCCGTCGTCGCGCTTCGCTCCAGCTATCGTCTCAAAAAAGGCAGACGCCCGGGCACGGACGGCCAGCCCGGCGGCGCTTACGACGGCGTCTTCGTCGAAGACTTCGAATACGTGGCCGGCGCGGGAGATCTCGACGAGTGCGGCGGCCGCGTCGGCGTCACGCCGGAGTTTCCCGGCGGCATCTACCACTACGTCCTCACCGAAGACTTCCCCTTCATCCCGCGTCTCCTCAAAGGCCGCCCGGACGCCAGTTTCTCCCGCCGCGGAGGTCCGGGTGGGCCCGGGGGGCCCGGAGGCGGCGGACGCCCGCCTCGCACGCCGCCTCCTATGGGCGACTAAGCCCCCCTTTCCCCGCCTCCAATCCCGCGCCTTGCGCCCCGACCATGACGCCGCTCCACTTCGCGCCGTTCCTCCATCTGCCTTTCACCCTTTCACGGGAGGAACCGCTTTTTTCCTCCATGAAAGTCCTCCTCGTCGAAGACGAAGCCGACCTTTGCGGCACCATCGCGGACTCCCTGCGCGAACAAGGCTACGCCGTCGATACCGCCGAGGACGGCGAGGAGGGCCTCTACCGCGCCCTCGAGGCCGACTACGACGCCATCGTCCTTGACGTCATGCTGCCCAAGCTCGACGGCTGGACGGTCCTCCACCGCCTCCGTCAAAAGAAAGCCACGCCCGTGCTGCTCCTCACCGCGCGCCGCGCGCTCGAGGACCGCGTGCAGGGCCTCGACCTCGGCGCGGACGACTACCTGGTAAAACCCTTCGACCTCGAGGAGGTCCACGCCCGCCTGCGCGCCCTCATCCGCCGCTCGAAGGGCGCGGCCAGCGCCCGCCTCTCCCTGCCCGCTGGCGTCGTCCTCGACACCGCCCGTCGCGAGGTCCGCCTAGACGACCGCCCCGTCGAGCTCAGCGCCCGCGAGTATTCGCTCATCGAATACCTCGCCCTCCACCGCGGCGAGGTCGTCTCCCGCTCCGACCTCTACGAACACCTTTTCGCCGAGGACGACGAGACCTTCTCCAACCTCCTCGAGGTCCACGTCTGCAACATCCGCAAGAAGATCGGCAAGGACTTCATCGTGACCAAACGCGGACTCGGCTACGCCCTCGCCGACGCCTGAGCGGCCGGCGGCCCCGCCATGCTCCCCCGCTCACTCCGCTGGCAGATCCAGCTCTGGCACGCCGCGCTCCTCGTCGCGCTGGTCTCCGTCGTCCTCGTTTTCTTCTACGGTTACGAGCGCCAGGCCCGCGTGACGCGCATCGACGCCGAGCTCACCGGCCCGCTTATCGCCCTCCTCCCCCGCCACATCCGCCTCCCGGGACGCACTCCGCCGGGAACCTATGACGAGGAAACCAACAACACCCTGGAACGGTCGCTCGAGAGCACCGGCCACTATATCTTAATTTTCTCGCCGGACGGCCGGACCGTCTACGCCTCGCCCAACGCGCCCGACTCCGTGCCCGGCGTCGACCCCGCCCAGAAAGGCGGCGCCATGCAGGGACGGTGGAACGGGGGCCACCGTGAGCTCATCAACAAAAGCCCGCGCGGAGACATCGTGATCCTCGCGCGCAACAGCACCGCGCTCGCCGCCGATCTCCGCGCCTTCACCCTCAAGCTCGCCGGCCTCGGCGTCGGGGTCGTCGCGCTCGGCCTGGTCGGCGGCCACTTCATCGCCCGCCGCGCCACCGGCCAGCTCCGGGCCATCGGCGAGGCCGCCCGTCGCGTCGCCGCCGGCGGCTGGCACGAGCGCATCCCCGGCGGAAGCGCGCCGGCGGAGATCGAGGAGCTGCGCGGCGTGCTCAACGATTCCTTCGACCGAATCGCCGACGCCTACGAACGCCAGCGCCGCTTCACCGCCGACGCCTCGCACGAGCTCGGCACGCCCGTCGCGATCATCCTCGGCAAGACCCAGCACACGCTCAGCCGCCCGCGGAGCCCCGAGGATTACGTTGCCGCGCTCGCCGCCTGCCAACGCGCCGGCGAACGCATGAAGGCGCTCAACCGCCAGCTCCTAGACCTCGCCTCCTGCGACGCCAGCACCACGCCCGCTCGGCGCGTCGAGTGCGACCTCGCCGAGCTGGCCCGCGAAGCCGCCGCGCAGGTCGCCACGCACGCCGCCGAACGACAGGCCCGGATCGAGGAGCGCCTGGAATCAATCCCCGCCCGCGTCGACCCGCTCGGACTCGGGCAGGTGCTCATCAACCTGCTCAACAACGCCCTCGCCCACAACAAGCCGGGCGTGCGCGTGACGCTCTCGCTCCGGCGCGAAAACGACCACGCGGTTTTCTCGGTGGGCGACGACGGTGCCGGCATCCCGGAGGCGGCGCTCCCGCATCTTTTCGAGCGCTTCTACCGCGCCGACTCGGCTCGCACCCACGACAAACGCGGCGCCGGCCTCGGCCTCTCGATCGTCCAGGAGATCGTCCGCCTCCACGAAGGCGCGATCAGCGCCGCCAACCAGCCCGGCGGCGGCGCGCTCTTCACCGTGCGTCTGCCGCTGAAGGCCTGAGCCCGAGCCGCATCGAGGTGGGCGGGCGCGTCCCTGCGCCCGCCGCAGGGGGAACGGGCGACGGGCGGAGGGACCCGCCTGTCCACCAAAAGACCGCGACTACCCAAACTCAACGACGCAACCGATAGAACTGTCGCGGGCCGGTCAGCGTGACAGTCGCGGCGTGGGGCGCCCGCGGAGGCGAGCGCGGCGGCCCCGTCACCC
>CBIHRE010000159.1:0-9531 GCA_966212385.1 uncultured Akkermansia sp.
TCCCTCCGTTACATCTACGGCATCGGCCCCGCCCGTGCCGACCAAGTCGTCGCCGAAGCCGGCCTCGATCCCGACCAGCGCGCCGACTCGCTCACTGAAGAGCAGCTCAACAAGATCCTCCACGTGATCACTGAGCACAAGTGGGTCGTCGAAGGCGACCTCCGCCGCGAGATCACCTCCAACCTCAAGCGTCTCCAGGCCATCAACTGCTACCGCGGCGTCCGCCACCGCAAGAGCCTGCCCGTCCGCGGTCAGCGCACGCAGACCAACGCCCGCACCCGCAAGGGCCCCCGCCGCACCGTCGGCGTCACCAAGGCCAAGGAGTAAGACTCCGCGCCGCGCATTAACCTTTAAACACGCATCACCATGGCCGAAGAGACCAAGCCCGCCAAGGCTCCCAAGAAGACCGCCCCCGCCGCCAAAGCCCCCAAGGCTGACGGCGCCGCCCCCGCCGCCGAGACCGCCGCCCCCGCGGCCGCTCCCGCCGCTCCCGAAAAGCCCGTCGAGCTCATCGGCGGTGTCGCCCGCCAGCCCACGGCTGAAGAGCTCCTGAAAGAGGAGTTGGGCACGATCAAGATCCGCAAGGCGAAGGGTTCCAAGAACGTCACCTCCGGCATCGCCAAGATCGCCGCCACGTTCAACAACACCATCGTCTCCATCACCGACCAGAAGGGCCAGGTCATCGCGTGGTCCTCCGCCGGCAAGTGCAACTTCCGCGGTTCCCGCAAGTCCACCGCCTACGCCGCCCAAGTCGTGGCCCAAGACGCCGCCCGCAACGCCATGTCCCACGGCCTCAAGGACGTCGTCATCCACGTCTCCGGCCCCGGCCTCGGCCGCGACAGCGCCATCCGCGCCCTCCAGGCCATCGGCCTCGAGATCTCCTCCATCATCGACGTCACGCCCATCCCGCACAACGGCTGCCGTCCCAAGAAGCGCCGCCGCTGCTAAGCCGCCGCCGCGTATTCAACATCGGACTACAACCCTTTAACATAACAAGGCACCCAACATGGCCCGCTACACCGGCCCCACCACCCGACTCAGCCGTCGCTTCAACACCCCGCTCTTCGGCGCCACCAAGGCGTATGAGCGCCGTCCCTATCCTCCCGGCCAGCACGGCCCCAAGCTCCGTCGCAAGCTCTCGGAATATGCCGTCGGCCTGAACGAGAAGCAGAAGCTCCGCTATATCTACGGCCTCCTCGAGCGCCAGTTCCGCAAGACCTTCGAGGCCGCCAAGCGTGAGCGCGGCGTCACCGGCGAGCGCTTCCTGCAGCTCCTCGAGACCCGCCTCGACAGCGTCGTCTATCTCCTCGGCTTCGCCAAGAGCCGCGCCGCCGCGCGCCAGCTCGTCGGCCACGGCCACATCAAGGTGAACGGCCACAAGGTCGACATCGCCTCCTATGCCGTCCAGGTCGGCGACGAGATCGAGGTCCGCAACGCCGCCGCCTCCCGCCAGCTCGTGACCAAGAACCTCGAGGAAAGCCGCGCCCGCGCCGTCCCCGGCTGGCTCGCCCTCAACGGCGAAGCCCTAAAGGCCGTCGCCAACCGCCTCCCCACCCGCGAGGAGATGGTTCCGGAGATCAACGAGCAGCTCATCGTCGAGTTTTACTCGCGCTTCTAAGGAAAGACCTTACCGGTCATTCCTTTTCCCCCCGTCCACGCAGTAATCAACCCGCCATGCCCAAACGTCTCGGAAAGTTCGAACTGCCCAACAAACTCACGAAGGTTGAGGAGGGCGCCACGCCCACCTACGCCAAGTTCATCGCCGAGCCTTTCGAGGCCGGCTATGGTCACACCATCGGCAACTCCCTGCGTCGCGTTCTCCTCTCCTCCATCGAGGGCAGCGCCATTTCCTCGATCAAGATCGAGGGTGTGCAGCACGAGTTCCAGTCCATCGACGGCGTCGTCGAGGACGTGGTCGACATCGTCCTCAACCTCAAGAAGGTCCTCCTCGTTTCCCAGAAGCGCGACGCCTTCACCCTTCAGATCAAGGTGAACAAGGAAGGTCCCGTGACCGCGGCCGACATCCAGGCCGACGCCAACGTGACCATCATCAACCCCGACCAGGTCATCTGCACCCTCGACAAGGCCCGTCCTTTCAACGCCGAAATCGAGATCAAGACCGGCCGTGGCTACTATCCCGGCGAGCAAAACAAGAAAGAAGATCAAGCGATCGGCGTCATCCCGATCGACTCGCTCTTCTCTCCGGTCAAGCTCGTCAAATATGCCGTCGAGGCCACCCGCGTCGGTCAGATCACCGACTACGACAAGCTCATCCTCGAGGTCTGGACCGACGGTCGTATCGACCCCGATTCCGCCCTCAAGCAGGCCGCCTCGATCTTCAAGCATCACCTCGATGTCTTTGATCGCGTCAGCGACCAGACCTACGAGTTCGAAAGCCAGCAGAACGAGGTCAGCGAAGAGCAGAACAAGCTCCGCAAGCTCCTCAATATGTCGGTCAACGAGATCGAGCTCTCGGTCCGCGCCGCCAACTGCCTCAACAACGCCAACATCACCACCGTCGGCGAGCTGGCGATGAAGACCGAGCAGGAGATGCTCAAGTATCGCAACTTCGGCAAGAAGTCGCTCAACGAAATCAAGGACAAGCTCGTGGCCCTGGGTCTCTGGGTGGGCATTAAGTTCGACGCGGGTCTCCTCCCCGCCAAGAAGGACGCCTACTTCCTTTGGGCGCTCCGCCGGCCGCGCCGTCGGCGCGGCGCCGGGGCGCTTTTATTTTCCACCCTTTGTTCTTCGCGCCGACGGTCCGCCCACACGCTGCGTCCCGCTAGCCGATCGGAGAACGTAACCAAAACCTAGATACCAAACCAACATGCGTCACAACAAGCACCACGCCTCCCTCGGCGTCACCCGCGAGCATCGCGCCGCGATGCTCAGCAATCTCGCCGTCGCCCTCATCGACCACGGCAAGATCCAGACCACCCTCACCAAGGCCAAGGCCCTCCGTCCCTTCATCGAGAAGGTCATCACCAAGGCCAAGAAGGCCTCCGTCGCCACCGAGAAGAAGGACGCCGTCCATCTCCGCCGCATGGCTCTCAAGGACGTGCGTAACGAGACCGCCATCGCGAAGCTCTTCAACGAGACCGTGAAGGAGTTCGCCAACCGTCCGGGCGGCTACACCCGCATCTACAAGCTCGGCACCCTCGGCCGCAACGACGCCGCCGAGATGGCGCAGATCGAATTCGTGAAGGCCGACGACCCCGGCTACAAGAAGTCGAAGAAGCCCGCCGCCAAGACCGAGGCTCCCGCCGCCTGACCGGCCCGCCTGGTTTGAACAAGGCGCCGTCCTCTCCGCGGGGACGGCGTTTTTCTTTTTCGGCTCGTAACGGGACGATTGAACCGTTTCGCGCTTCCACGCCCTTTCCGATCTTCAACTCCGTCGCATGGATCTCGTCACCGCCACGGTCATCTACTGTTTCCTCGTCGCCGCGGTATTCCTCGGCTTGTGGATTTATTATGACCGTCGCGACCATGCCCGTTTCGAGGCCGAGCGTCGCCATGTCTCCTTCCAGTGTGTGAAGTGCGGCCACCTCTACGCGGTCCAAGGCGAGCACCCGCGCTCCACATGCCCCCGTTGCGGACAGGATAACGACCGACTGCGCTTTTAGCGCATTTCATTCCCGTCAAGGGTTAGGATATTCAGTCCACTTTCCATCCTTTCGTTTCATTCGCGATTTGCCCCGCTCTTCTTCCTTGGCCCCTCCGCCGCTAAACGGTTCGCTTCGCCTTTAAGCTCATGTCCCAGACCATCGCCGTCCTCGATTTCGGTTCCCAATACACGCAGGTCATCGCGCGCCGTATCCGCGAGTGCCAGGTCCTCTCCAAGATCTACCACTTCAGCACTCCCGCCGCGCAACTGAAGGCCGACGGCGTCATCGGCATCATCCTCTCCGGCGGCCCGAGCAGCGTTTTCGCGAAGGAGGCCCCGATGCCGGACAAGGCCATCTTCGAGCTCGGCGTGCCCATCCTCGGCATCTGCTACGGCATCCAGCTCCAAGGCCACCTCCTCGGCGGCAAGGTCTCCAAGAGCACCCACCGCGAATACGGCCACGGCGTCCTCACTCTCAAGAAGCCCGGTCGTCTCTTCAAGGGCCTGCCCAAGAAGCTCAAGGTCTGGAACTCCCACGGCGACCGCCTCATCGCCCTGCCCCCCGGCTACGAGGCCATCGGCACCACCGAGAATTCCGAATACGCCGTCATCGAGGACAAGAAGCGCAACTTCTACGGCATCCAGTTCCACCCCGAGGTCTTCCACTCCGAGCGCGGCATCGACGTCATCCGCAACTTTCTCCTCGGCATCTGCGGCGCGAGCCAGGACTGGACCACGAAGGACTACATCAAGCACGCCGTCGAAACCATCCGCGCCCAGGTCGGCAAGGAGCGTGTCCTCCTCGGCCTCTCCGGCGGCGTCGACAGCTCCGTGGCCGCCGCGCTTATCCACAAGGCCATCGGCAAGCAGCTCACCTGCGTCTTCGTCGACAACGGCCTCCTCCGCGCCGGCGAACGCGAGCAGGTGGAGAAACTCTACGCCGACCACTTCAACATCGATGTCCGCGTCGTCGACGCATCGAAGCTCTTCCTCAAGCGCCTCGCCGGCGTCTCCGAGCCCGAGGCCAAGCGCAAGATCATCGGCAATACCTTTGTCGAGGTATTCGAGAAATCCCTACGCTCGATCGGTGGCGCCAAGTGGCTCGCCCAGGGCACGCTTTATCCCGACGTGATCGAGTCGGTCGCCATCGCGGGCAATCCCGCCGCGCTCATCAAGAGCCACCACAACGTCGGCGGCCTGCCCGAGCGCATGAAGCTCAAGCTCCTCGAGCCCCTCCGCGAGCTCTTCAAGGACGAGGTTCGCGCCGTCGGCGAAGCCCTTGGCCTCCCGCGCGAGGTGGTCTGGCGCCAGCCCTTCCCCGGCCCCGGCCTCGGCGTGCGCGTCGCCGGTGCCATCGACAAGCAGAAGCTCGACGTCCTCAAGGCCGCCGACGCCATCCTCCAGGACGAGATGATGAAGTCCGGCTATTACTGGAAGGTCTGGCAGTCCTTCGCCGTATATCTCCCCGTGAAGTCCGTCGGCGTCATCGGCGACGAGCGCAACTACGCCGACGTGATCTCGCTCCGAATCGTCGAAAGCCGCGACGCCATGACCGCCGACTGGGCGCGTCTGCCTTACGACCTTCTCGCGAAGATCTCCTCGCGCATCACCAACGAGGTCCGCGGCGTCTCCCGCGTGCTCCTCGACATTAGTTCCAAGCCGCCCGCGACCATCGAGTGGGAATAAGCCACCTGACCTATACCGGCCGGCAGGCCAGATTTGTCATTGGGGCGCGAAAATCGCGCCCCTTTTTCATGCGCAAACTTGCCACCGGAACTCCGGCGCTTCACCGCTTTCTTACCCCTTACGCCCCGTATCTATGATTCAAGCTACCCGCCTGTTTCGTGTTGTCCTCCCCGCCCTCTGCTTGGGTTTTCTGCCTGCCATGCATGCAGAGGACGCTTTGATTGCCAAAGCGCGCGCCTACCTCGGCACCGAGGCCTCCTTGGATGCAGTGCAGGGCCTGAAAATGCTCGGCCAACTTGAGGTTGTGGATGCGGCCAACAGCAGCCCTGGCGCCGCCAAGCTTGAGATCATTTTCCAAAAGCCCGACCGCCAACGCATCACCGCGGTCAGCGACTCCCGAACCGAGATCACCGCGCTCGACGGCTACGACGCTTGGAGCCGGGTTTCCGACCCCAAAGACCCCTCGAAGTGGCAGGTGACTTTGCTCGGTCCCGATCAAATCAAGCGACTCCGCGCCAACACCTTCGAGAATTTGGCATTCTACCGTGGCTTGGAGTCCCGCGGCGCGCGTGTCGAGGATCGAGGAACCGCCACCGTCGATGGCGTGGCCTGCCGCAAATTCGCATTCATTCACGGGCCCGACATTATTTTCACTCGTAGTTTCGACATCGCCACCGGGCGGCTCGTCCTCACCGAGACCGACAGCGGCACCAAGATCCGCGAAGAAGGCGAAATTCGTTCCGGCGGCCTCAAGTTCCCCGAACGCATTGTCACGACAAACACCCTGCCCGACGGCACCACTCGCACCCTGCGTGTGACATTTACGGAAATCACGGTGAATCCGTCGGTTGAGAGTGATGCCTTCGCTGTTCCTGCGCTCGGCAACTAACTTTTCCGGTTAAATCGGCCGGTTTCTTTGCCGCATCCCTCGTCGGGATGCGGTTTTTTATGCCGTCGAATTGCGTAATTACCGACTCGCCCCGCCGTCACCTCCCTGCCACGGTCCGCGCCTTCACGTTTCGCCGTCCCGCTTCAGCTCCTTAACCGTTCTCCTCCTACCGTGCGCGTCCTCCAGGCCTCCTCCAAGACCTTCGAAACCGACATCGCCGCCTTCTGCCGAGGCGCCACCGTGCCCCGGGACATACACGACGCCGTGGCCGCCATCATCTCCGACGTGCGGCAGCGCGGTGACGAAGCCGTCGGCTATTACGCCGCCAAGTTCGACGGTGCCAAACTTCGCGCCCGCGACTTTCGGGTGAAGCCGACCGACATCGCCGCCGCCGCGAAACGCATCTCCGCCGCCGATCTCAAATCCCTCAAGGCCGCGCACGAGGCCATCGTCGATTTTCACGAGAAATCCTTGCCCAAGGATTGGCAGGCCAAGAACCCGCATGGCGCGGTCGTCGGTGAAAATTTTTATCCGATCCGCCGCGTCGGCCTCTACGTCCCGGGCGGCGAAGTGCCGCTCGTCTCGACCGTGTTGATGACCGCCACGTTGGCGAAGATCGCCGGCTGCCCCGAGATCGCCGTCTTCACACCCTCGAATCCTTCAGGCAAAGTCTCCGACGCGATTCTCGCCGCGTTGCACCTCGTCGGCATCGATGAGGTCTATTGCGTCGGCGGCGTGCAGGCCATCGCCGCGGCCGCTTACGGCACGCTCACCATTCCCGCCGTCGACAAGATCTTCGGCCCCGGCAACGCCTACGTCTGCGAGGCCAAGCGCCAATGCTTCGGCACCGTCGGCGTCGATTCGCTGCCCGGCCCCAGCGAGGTGATGGTCGTGATCGATGACAGCGCCGACCACGCCTTCGCCGCCGCCGATCTGCTCGCGCAGGCCGAGCACGGCTCCGGCCGTGAGAAGGTCTATCTCGTCGCTCCCGACGCCGCCGACCTCGAGGCCGTGCGCGCCGAGATCACCGCGCAGCTCAAGTTCGTCACCCGCGCCGAGAAAATCACCAAGGTCCTCGCGACGGGCTTTATCGGTGTCGTCGCCAAAACGCCGGAGGAGATCGCCAAGGTGGCCAACTTCGTCGCCCCCGAGCACCTCGAGCTGATGGTGAAGGAGACGCTGCAAAAGACGCTCCTCAAAACGATCACCACCGCCGGCGCGATCATGCTCGGCAACCACACGCCGACCGCGGTGGGCGACTTCACCGCCGGCCCGAGCCACGTGTTGCCCACGGGCGGCGCGGGACGCTTCTTCAGCGGCCTGCGCATCGCCGACTTCCAGCGCCGAACGAGCGTCATCAAATACGACAAGGTCTCGATCAAGAAGGCCGCGCCCATCGTCGCCGCCTTCGCCGCGCTCGAGAAACTCGACGCCCACGGCCGCAGCGTGAAGATCCGCGCGCTTTGACGCGGCTTCGCCGCGAGTAGTTGGTAATTTGTCGTTGGTAGTTTGTTTGGGCGGAGCCGCCGCTGCTCGACCAATTACGACCTACCAATTACCAACTCCTCCTGCCATGTCCGAGATTTCCTCCCTCGCCCTGCCGCATGTCGCGGCGATGCACGCCTACACGCCGGGCCTTCAGCCCACCGAGCCCGGCTGGGTGAAGCTCAACACCAACGAGTGCCCGTATCCGCCGAGCCCGCGCGCGGCCCAGGCGATCATCGCCGAGCTCTCCGGCGAGGGGGAAAAACTCCGCCTCTACCCGAACCCGAAGGCCACGCCGCTCCGTCAGCTCGTCGCCAAGCTCCACGGGCACGGACTCACCGAGGCGAACGCGCTCATCGGCAATGGCTCGGACGACGTGCTCAACCTCCTCGTGCGCGTCTTCGGCGGTCCCGCCGCGCCGACGTCGGTGACGATCCCGAGCTACTCACTGTATCCGGTTCTCATTACGATTCAGGACGGTCGCTGCGCGCCGGTGGAGTTTGACCGCTCGATGCGGCTGCCGATCGAGAAGCTCGCCGCCACGCCGGCCAAGGCCTGCTTCCTCACCTCGCCCAACGCGCCCACCGGTGTCGGGTTTTCCAACGCCGAAATCGCCGAGCTGCTCGCGAAATTTCCCGGCATCCTCGTGCTCGACGAGACCTACGCGCCTTTCGCGCGTGAGAACGCAGTGGGCCTGCTCGCGACGCATCCGCGCCTCGTCATCACGCGCACACTTTCGAAGGCGCAGGGACTTGCCGGCATCCGTCTCGGCTATTGCCTCGCGCACCCCGAGATCATCGACCTGCTCGACCGCGTGCGCGACAGCTACAACGTGAATCGACTCACGCAGGTCGCCGCGCACGCCGCGCTGCAGGACACCGGCTACTACGACGCCATTATCGGAAAGATCATCCGCACGCGCGATTATTGGCACGGCGAATACACCGCGCGCGGCTGGTTCACCTACGAGAGCCAGAGCAATTTCCTCTTCACCGAGCCGCGCAACGCCAAGGGCGAGACCGGCCCGGCGGTGGCGAAGTCGCTCTACGAGTTTTTCCTCTCGCGCCGCATCCTCGTGCGCGCCTTTCCGAGCCACCCGCTGACCGCGAGCTTCCTGCGCATCAGCGTCGGCACCGACGAGGAAATGCTCGCCGTCAACGAGGCGATCGACGCCTGGTTGAAGAGCTGAACGCTGGAATTGGAAGGTGGACGGGCGGGTCCCTCCGCCCGTGGTTCGATTTCCATGCAGCGGGCACAGGGACGTGCCCGCCCACCCTGGATGCTCAAGCCGCCTGAGCCTCACGCGCGAGGCGCCGCTCCCAATACCACGCGTAGAAGACTGGGACGGAGAACAGCGACGCGAAGTCGAAGATCATGCCGCCGATCACCGGCAGCATCATCGGCGCCATGAGCTCGGCTCCGCGGCCCGTCGACCAGAGCACGGGCACGAGCGAGAGCATCGCGGTGGCGTTGGTCATGATCGCGGGGCGGCGGCGGCGCAGGCCCGCCTCGAAGATGCGGCGGTTCACCTCGTCCATCGTGCCAGGGTGGGTCTTGAATTTTTCCTGGATGTAGGTGCCGAGCAAGATGCCGTCGTTGAACATCACGCCGAGCAGGACGAGGAAACCCACGGTGACGGCGGTCGTGAGTTGCGCGCCCCAGAGCCAGACGAGCACGAAGCCGCCGGCCGTGGTCACGGTCGCATTGCAGCCGATGATGACCGCGGTGATGAGCCACGAGCGCGTGCCGACGAAGATCAGCACCACCATCACGGCGAAGGACGCGCCGATCACCCAGCCGAGCGTGCGGTCGGCCTTCAGCTTTTGCTCGTAGCGGCCGACCCAGCGGTAGGTGGCGCCGGCGGGCA
>CBIHRE010000160.1:0-9458 GCA_966212385.1 uncultured Akkermansia sp.
GCCAAGCGCGCCGAGCTCAAGCGTCTGCTCGCCGCGCTGGGCTGAGATCGTTTCGCCCGTCGCCGAAATAACACAGCCCCGCCTCTCGGCGGGGCTTTTTCGCGTTTGATGATGCTGCGTCTGATTCCGAGGTGGGCGGGCACGTCCCTGTGCCCGTTGTTTGACAAGCGAGCACGGGCGTCGAGACCCGCCCGTCCACTCAAATTCAAAAGCAGCCAGCCTATTTCTTCGGTTTCGTGTCCCGCGGTTCGAACTCGTCGAGCCGATGGTGCATCCACGAATTGTCGTCGGTCTGCACGATGATCGTGCCCTTTTCGAGCTGCTGGATCCAGTTCGAGCTGTTGCTGTTCTTGATGTAGGCGTCGCCCGCTTCCTGGCCGAGTTTGGCGTAGATGTTCTGGCGCGCCTTGTCGGCCATTTCCTTCAGCGCCGCCTCCTTTTCCGCGCGGCTGAGCTTGGTGTCTTTTGCCAAGGCGAGCGCGGCCTCCGGCACGGTGCGGCGCTGGTCGTAGATCTCGTTGACGTCGGCCTTGGGCAACTGGAAGCGCGCGGCGAGCTGGGTGAGCTGGCGGTAGTCGTAGTTTTTGGCGCGCATGTAGTCCTGATAGCGATCCTCGCCCATTTGCTGGCGCAGCGTTTCGTTCAGGCGTTTCTCGGCGGCGCGGCGCCGCTCCCAGTCCTCGGAGGTGTAGCTGTTGTCCGCGTTCTTCGAAAGTTCGGGATCCGCCTCCTTGAGCTTGTGGATCAGGATGAACTCTTCCTCAGAGGGTTTGAAGGCGGAGAGTTCCCAGCGCAGGTTTTGGGCGATCCGCGAGTTTCGCAGCTGGTTCGCCTCGTATTCCTCCGGGCTGAGGATCTCGCGCAGCTCCTTGTCTTTCTCGGCGCGGAGATACTCCAGCTTCTGTTTGTCGGAGGCGAGGGTCATGCCGCGGCTCTCCATCTCGATCTGCTGGATCATGGTGTCGTAGTCCTCGTTGATCCTGCGCACGGCGTCCCGTTTGGCGGGCGGGATGGGATTACGGTCGTCGGCCTTCGGCGGCTCTTCGCCCAGGAGCGAGACGCGCAGGGCGTCCTTCTCCCGGCGCAGGTCGAGCCGCGCGAGGCGTGCTTCCAGCGTGTCGCCGGCGTTTCGCTCGTAGTAGTCGTCCGTCTCCCAGTAATTCGAGGACGCCCGTTTGGGTTTCAGCGCCTCCTCTCGGGCCTTGAATCGCTCGTTGATCTCCGCGCTGACGATGGCGCGCACCAGGCGATCGGGCAGGCCGGCGGAGCGGAGGTTCTGCGTCAGGGTGGGGAGGTCTTCCGAATAGGCCTTGGCCCAGACTTCGGCGGCCAGGGTCGACGCGGCGGAGTCATGCGCGCCGCCGGCGTCGGCGAGCGCCGTGGAAACCATGCCCCCCTTCCGTTCGTTTGCTTTTGCCGAACTCGCCGGGGAGCTGGTTGCCCGGGTGAAAAGGAAGACGTTGGCGGCGACGGAGCCGGCGAGGAGAAACCAGGGCGCGAGCGAGCGCGGAGCGTTCATCGTGGGGAATTTGCGGTGATCTGGCAGGTGCGGACCCGCCGCGCAAGCGGCGGTTCCCGGCGCCGGGGCGTTTTGCACGCCGCGAAAAGCGATGCGCGGTGCAATGTGCACCCCGCGGGCTCGGGCGGATTTGGTCTGAAATCGCGGAACAACCCACGGGTCAGGCGGAAGCGCACCAGGGCGTCGCGCTGGCACGCACGCGGCTGGGGAGGGGCCGGTTCATTTTCATTCATCCAACCATAACCCAGCCCGGCCGCCTGTTTGGAGGCCGAGGCGCAGACCCTGTCTCACCATGTCGCTCCCACCATCCTCGGCCGCCAACCTCGCTTTTTCTCTCGGTGGATTCACCGGATCTCTAGCCCGGAGCCCCGGTTTTTTTGATGATCGGGATCGATCGAGTAGTGAAAGGTTCGATACAAAGCGGGCGCGCGTCGACGCCGCTTTTCCCATCATCGCGTTCTGTCACCTGAGCTGGGACTGGGTGTGGCAGCGCCCGCAACAGTTCCTCTCCCGGCTGGCCCGCCGCCATCCGCTCCTCTTCGTGGAGACGCATTGCGTGGACATCCCGGCGGGCGAGATCGTCATTCGCACGCCGGACGAGCATCCCAACGTCACCGTGCTCCGCGTGCATCTGCCGGCCGCGCGCTGGCAGGACGGCGCGTTCATCGACTACGAACGCCGCCGCCTCGTGCTCGAGGCCCTCGCGGGCGAACTGCACGGGCGCTTCGAAAAGCCGGTCCTGTGGTTCAACGATCCGATGGCGGTCACCGCCTACGCCGGCTGGCTCGGCGAGCGCGCCATCGTCTACGACTGCATGGACGAGCTTTCGCAGTTCAAGAATCCGCCGGCCGGGCTGCTCGACCGGGAGCGCGCCTTGCTCACCTTCGCCGACGTCGTCTTTTGCGGCGGCCGCAAGATGCGCGAAAAGCGCCTGCCGCTGAATCCGAACTGCCACTTCTATGGCACCGGCGTGGATTGCGCGCACTTCGGCTCCGCCCGCTCCGCCTCGCTGCCGGTCGCGTCCTGCCTGACGTCCAAGCTCGGCGCGGTCTCGGGCGCGCCGGTCCTCGGCTATTTCGGCGTGATCGACGAACGCATCGACTACGAGCTCCTCGCGCGTCTCGCCGAGGCCCGCTCCGATTGGCAGATCGTCATGGTCGGGCCGGTCACGAAGGTGAATCCCGCCGATTTTCCGCAGCGCCGGAATCTCCATTGGCTCGGCCCGCAGCCCTACGAGCAACTGCCCGCGATCACCAAGGGTTTCTCGGTCTGCCTGATGCCCTTCGCGCTCAACGCGGCGACGGAATACATCAACCCGACGAAGGCGCTCGAATACATGGCCGCGGGACGCCCCGTGGTTTCGACCGCCCTCGACGAGGTGAAGAGCAACTTCGACGGCATCGCCCGCATCGCGCGCTCCCACGAGGAGTTTGTCGCTCTTTGCGCCCAGGAGGTGTCCTCGCCGTCCTCGCGCCGCATCGCCCGCGGGCTCGCGCTCGCCTCGGTCAACACCTGGGAGACGATCGCCGCGAAGATGGAAGGGCACATCCTCGATGTGCTCGCCCTCAAATCGGCCCGCGCGTCCGCCGCGGCCGCCGCCGCGAAGATCGCGGCCGCGAACGAGGCGAAGGAGAAGGCGGCCGGCGTCGCAACCCTCAGCTCCTCGGCCTGTGTTTGACTATCTCATCGTCGGCGCCGGCTTCGCCGGAAGCGTCCTCGCCGAGCGTCTCGCCCGCCGGCTGAACAAACGCGTTCTCTTGGTCGACCGCCGGTCGCACATCGGCGGCAACGCCTACGACTGCCACGACAAGCACGGCATCCTCATCCATCGCTACGGGCCGCACATCTTCCACACGAACTCGTCGGAGATCTTCGACTACCTCTCGCAGTTCACGGAGTGGCGCCAATACCAGCATCGCGTGAAGGCCTGCGTGGACGGGCGGCTCGTGCCGATCCCGATCAACCTCGACACGATCAACGAGCTCTACGGCCTGCATCTGGACCCCGACGGCATGCGCGCCTTCCTCGCGAAGGTCGCCGAGCCGCGCGAGCAGGTCCGGACCTCCGAGGACGTGGTGGTGAAGGGAGTGGGGCGCGAACTCTACGAGAAGTTCTTCCGCGGCTACACGCGCAAGCAGTGGGGGCTCGATCCGTCGGAGTTGGACGCGCAGGTCACCGCGCGCGTGCCGCTTCGCTTCAACCGCGACGATCGCTACTTCAGCGACAGCCACCAGGCGATGCCGGCGCGGGGTTTCACCCACATGTTCGAAAACATGCTGGATCACCCGAACATAAAGATCCTGCTCAACACGGACTATCGCGAGATCCGCCACGAGGTGGAATACGGCGAGCTGATCTTCACCGGGCCGGTGGACGAGTTTTTCGACCACCGTTTCGGCAAGCTCCCGTATCGCTCGCTCGAGTTCAAACATGAGACCCACCTCAAGCCGCTGTTTCAATCGGCCCCGGTGGTGAACTACCCGAACGACTACGCCTACACGCGCATCACGGAGTTCAAATACCTCACCGGCCAGGAGCATCCGCTCACGAGCATCGTCTACGAGTTCCCGCGGGCCGAGGGAGATCCCTACTACCCGATCCCGCGGCCCGACAACGCCGCGCTCTACAAGCGTTACCACGAGCTCGCCGAGGCCACTCCCGGGGTCCACTTCGTCGGCCGCCTCGCCACCTACCGTTACTACAACATGGACCAGGTCGTCGGGCAGGCGCTCACGCTTTTCGGCAAGATCGCCGGCATGAGCCGCTCCGACGCGCTGGCCGAAACCGTCGTCACCTGAGCGGTGGAGCGCGTGTCTGATCTCACTTCGTTCGGTGGTCCCCGACGCGCTCTTCCGTTCCTCTCAGAACTTCAATCCAAGCGTCTTGGGGACAAGCCGCTCCACCTGATCATCAGCGTCCGTCATGTTTCCCAACTCTTCGCTCCCCCGGCCCGAGTATCCCCGCCCCGACCGTCAACGCGGTCGCGTCGAGGGCGTCGAGTGGCTGAACTTGAACGGGCCCTGGCAGTTTCGTTTCGACCCGCGGCGACGCGGCGAGGAGGAGCGCTGGTTCGATCTCGACGGGCCGGACTGGCGCGAGCAGATCATCGTGCCCTTCTGCTGGGAATCGCTTGCCGCGTGGGGCGAGGGGGACGCGGCGGGAAACGAGAACTACTACTCGAAGCGCGTCTACGTCGACCCGGTGAGCGTCACGAGCGACAACCACCGCCAGGCGCCGCGCTTCGAGGTGGGTTGGTATAGGCGGCGTATCCGGATACCGGACACGCCGGTCTGGCGGCAGCGGCGGATCTACCTGACGATCGGGGCGGCGGATTTTTTCACCGACGTGTGGTGCAACGGCGTCCATGTCGGCCACCACGAGGGCGGCTACACTCCCATCGAGCTCGACATCACCGACGCCCTGAAACCCGCGCCCGGTGCCGAGAAAGGACGCGACGCCCTGCTCGTGATCCGGGTCGAGGATCCGATGGACAACCGCGAGCAGCCGGTCGGCAAGCAATGGGGCTGGTATACCACGACGAGCGGCATCTGGCAGACCGTGTTCCTCGAGCCGAGATCGGCGGTTCACATCGACCACTTCCGGATCACGACCGACATCGACAAGGGCAAGGTTCATTTCGAGGTCTTCGGAAAAGGCTTCGGCTCCGATCACGCGGTTTCCGTCGAGATCGTCCCGCCCGAGGCGCCCCCGCACCGGGCCGTGCTCGCGCCCGCGGTGGCGGACGATCCCTCCGTCCACGCGGGCGACGCGGAGGTCCATCCGATCACGCTATGGGATCCGGGCGATCCGAAGATCTACCACGTCATCTTTCGCGTCCACGACGAGGAGGATCGGGAGCTGGACGTCGTGCGCGGCTACTTCGGCATGCGCAAGATCAGCACCGAGCCGGTGGGGCAGGGGCCGGCGACGCTTTGTCTGAATAACAAGCCGATCTATCTGCGAGGCGCGCTCTACCAGAGCTACCATCCGGCCGGCGTCTACACCGCGCCCGATGCGACGGTGCTCAAGGACGACATCGGCTACGCGCGCCGCATGGGCTTCGATTTTCTCCGCGTCCACATCAAGCTCGATGATCCGATCCTGCTCTACTACGCGGACACGCTCGGCATTCTGCTCATGCAGGATTTTCCGAATTTCGGCGAAGGCGGCGACACCCCGCTCGGGCGTCGACGCTTCGAGGAGATGATGCGCATCGGCATCCGCCGCGATTTCAACCATCCCTCGATCATCGCCTGGTGCATTTTCAACGAGAGCTGGGGCTTCGGCGGCCAGAACGAGCTCATGAAGCTCATCACGCCGCACATGACCATCCCCGAGGCCGACCGGGAGGCGCGGCGCGCCGCGAGCAAGTCGGCCTTCGACAGGATCCACCCGATGTGGGGGCTGGCCAACACCCACGATACCACCCCGCTGAGCGAGGTCAAGAGCGTGGTCGTGTGGGAGCACCTCGACGCCTACGGGCACGTCGACACCGACATCAACTCCTGGCATTTCTACCTCGACGACTACGAGAAGGCCCGCGCGCACATCGAGAACGTCGTCGCCAAGACCTACCGCGGCTCGACCTTCAACTACATCGAGGGGCGCGAGCAGCGCGACGCGCCGCTCATCAACAGCGAATACGGCGGCGTGGGCGCGCTCGACGGCGACCGCGACATCAGCTGGTCGTTCAAGTTTCTCACCAACGAGCTGCGCCGCCACGGCCAGTTGTCCGCCTACATCTTCACCGAGCTCACGGACGTCGAGTGGGAGTATAACGGCTTCCTCAACTACGACCGCACGCGAAAGGAGTTCGGCTACGAGCCGGCGATCATCAACCAGGGCGACGTGCTTCCGATCGATTCCGCGCCGATCTCGCGGCATCCGGTCGGCGGGCGCGTGGAGGTCGATGTGTTTTCGTCGCACTTCTCGCGTCGCCGTCGCGAGGGCGTCGTCTTGCACTGGGTCTACTCGGGCATCGACGCGCTCGGCACCGAACACCCGGTGCTGGCGCGCGGCCGGGTGAAAATCCCCTTCACCCATCATCGCGTGGAGCTGGCGAGGCGCATCGCGCTGGAGCTGCCGACCGAACCGATGCTTTGCACGCTCTCCGTCGCCGCGGTCACGCCGGCGGGCGAGACGGTCGCGAGCAATTTCATCCAACACCTCGTCGGCGAGACCCCGCCCGAGCGCGAAGAGCGCGGCCCGACGCTCGTGCTGCGGCGCCGGGTTCAGGACTGGCACTCGGCGGTGTGGAGCTACGGCGGGGCGACGCGCGAGGAGGCGGAGGCGGCGGGCGTCGCCCACGGTGTCGGCGCGGGCCACTTCGAGTGGTGGTTCACCGATCCCGAGCTGCGGCGCTTGAAGGACGCCGCGCGGATCCGGTTGCTGATCGAGGTCTCCTCGCACCGTCTGGATACGCCGCAAACGGATACGCATCGCCACCCGACCTGGTGCGAGCTCACGCTCAATGGCGTGCCCGTGCATCGCGGCATCTTGCCCAACCATCCGCACGACACCCGCGGCGCGCTCAGCTACCTTCGCGGCGGGCGGGGCGGCTACGGTTATCTCGTGCGGGCCGTGCTGGAGGGGAGCGCCCTGGAGAGCGTCGTGGCCTCGGCGGGCAAGGAGGGCTTGCTGCGGTTCAGGTGCACCGTGCCCGATGTTTCGCCGGTGGGGGGGCTCAGCGTCTACGAGCATGACTGCGGCCGCTATCCCATCGCGCCGACAATCATCGTGGAGTGGCCGCAGGGGTGATTTGAACGCCCGGCAGGGATTCGCCTCAGGGGCGGCGCCCTGAGTCGGCGGAGCCATGCTTCCCCTCTGCCGCCTTTTTCGTGGCTGCGTTAAGCTGACCATCCACGAATTTTATGGGACCGGAAAAATGGGCGGAGGGAGGGTCGGGCCGTCTTTCGGCGCCGGCGGAAACAAAATCGCGAATCGGCGACGGGAGCCGTGGCAATGGCCGGGCCGCAAAGGGCGGAAGGAAAGGAGGCCGCCCATGAAACTGGGAAAAACGGGAGGCATGGGCGTCGCGCTTGGGCTGCTTGCGGTGGCGATCTGGAGCTTCGCTTCGAGACAGGCGGACGCGGACGCCGAGCCGGGGGCGGGTGGCAATCAACTCGAGACGAGCCCTGGCGCGGTTGAGATGGTGGTTGCGCGGGAGGCTTGGCACGAGACCGCGCCGGCGGCGGTGGTCGTCTCGTCCGGCACGTCCTCGAAAATCGCGTCGAGGCGCGAGCGCTTGCTGGAAAAGGCGCTGCAAGTGAAGGCGGTCGACGCCGCCGACGCCGCGGCAGGGACGTCAGGCGGAACGAGTTTGGGCAGGCCTCCGAGGGTAGGCGATGCGCTGCGGTTTCCTTTGTTTGACGGCGAGATCGCGCAGGGCGTCGTGGAACGCGTGTGGCCGGGGGAGGTCGGGGGCGGTGGGACCTTGGAACGTGTTTCGGGCCGGCTCGCTTCCGGCGGTGGATTTACGTTGGCCTATGGTGCGCAAGGGCTGCGCGAGGGCTTGATTTTGCCCGAGGGCGAGGGGCCGGTCTATCGCTTGATCGGATCCGAGGACGGGGGCTTGCGCTTGGCGAAGCTGCCGCGCGACGCGGTTTTGTGTGCGAGCCTGCCCCGGCCTCCGGCGCGGCCGACGGCCGCGAGCATTTCGACATCGGGATCGACCGTCGCGACCACGGCGGTGGCGGCGCCCTTGCTGGAGAGTCGTCCGGAGGCGGAGCCGGTGCTCTATCTGGATTTCGACGGGCAGACGGTGAACGATCCGGTGTGGAACCGAGGCGCGACGATCGAGGCGGCGCCGAGCGGTCTCTCGGAGGCCGAGATCCGGCGCGTATGGAGTATGGTGGCGGAGGATTACCGGCCGTTTCGCATCAACGTGACCACCGATCCGGCGCGCTATGCGGCCGCGCGTCCGATGCAACGCATGCGCTGCATCATCACGCCGACGAAGGCTTGGTATGGCGACGTGGGGGGCGTGGCGCTCGTGTTTTCCTGGCGCGACGCGAGCGCCGGGGCTTTTGCGGCCGACGTGCCGTGCTGGGTGTTTTCGGACCCCGCGGTGATGTTGCCCGATGACGTGGCGCTCGCGGTAAGCCACGAGGCGGGGCACACCCTGGGGCTGTATCATGACGGTTTGCGCGGCGCGGATGGCGTCACGCCGCCCGACGGCGACTATTATCGAGGCCAAGGCACGGGCGCGACCGCCTGGGGGCCGATCATGGGCGCGCCGTATGGCAAGCCGCTTATCCAATGGAGCCGCGGCGATTACTCGGTGGGGGCGCGCGTGGCCAACAACCCCGAGGACGACGTGGCCTTGATCGCGACGATCGAGAATCACGTGGGTTTCGCGGCCGAGCGTCGCGCGACGACGCTGGCCGACGCGTGTCGGCTTTCGGTCGCGGCGGACGGCACGGTGGACCACGGCGGCTTGATCGAGCGGGCCGGGGCCGAGGCTTGGACGATCTTTGCCACGGGCGGCGGGTCTGTGAGCTTGGAGTTGGCCCCGGCCGATCCGGCGGTGCCGACGGCGACGAATCTCGATGCCTCGCTCACGATCACGACGACCTCGGGCGTCGTGCGAGCCTCGGCGGATCAGGCGGGCACCTGTTTTCCCCGGCTGACGACCACCTTGGCGGCGGGCGTGTATGTGTTGCGGGTGAAGTCGACCGGCGAGGGGAGTCCGTCCACGGGCGGCTATTCGAACTATGGCAGCATAGGACGTTACCGCGTGATCGGGCGCATCCCCGTGGGCGCGGGCGTGGGGCCCCGGGTGGGGGGCGCCGCCCCGGGGGGGGGCCGGGGGGGGGCGCCAATTTGGTTCCCCGTAGAGGCGGCGGGGGGCCGGGGGTTGCCCCCGGCGATCAGCACTGCCGGCACAGTCGACGTGCCGGTGACCAGCCCGTCGGTGCAGACCGAGGTCTACCGCGAATTC
>CBIHRE010000161.1:0-9449 GCA_966212385.1 uncultured Akkermansia sp.
CTGAAGCTCACGACGTGAGCGTTCCGGGGTCTCCTGCCACCAGGCGACGATGCCCTCGGGAGCGACGGGACGGCAGACGAGGCCGACCCAGGCGGTCACGGTCGAACTGTGCGAGAACTCTCCGTCGTTGCCGGTAAGGCGCAGGACGTAGATGCCGGGCGCGGAAAATTTGGCGTCGGTGACGGCGGCAGCAGGCGTGGTGAAGGTCACCGTGCCGGGGCCGAAGAGCTTCTCCCACTGGAGCGTGAGACGCGAGGGCAGCGGCAGGCCGTCGTCGCGCGCGGTGCCGGACAGCGTGACGGAGTCCACGGTGTCCCGAAGATAGACGGTATCGCCAGCGGACACGTAGGGGGTCTTGTTGAAGGGCGTGACGTGAAGGCGCACGTCGTCGGTGGAGACGACGCCGTCGAGCGTGGCGGTGAGGCGGAGGACGTAGTCGCCGACGCCATTGAAGGTGACGGTGCTGCGGGGATTGGAGGGATCGCTAAAGGTGGGCACGCCTCCGGACGGCGCGGTGCCGGTGGTTCCGGCCGGCAGAGGCGTGAAGGAGACGAGCGACCACCGGTAGGTCGGGCGGACGGGGAACTCATGGTCGGACCGGCCAAAGGCTCCCTTGAGTTGGATGGTGTCGGGCCAGTTGGCGTCGATGTCGTCGCCGGCGGAGACCCGCCAATAGCGAGGCGGCACGGGCGCGGCGTAGCCTTGGGTGCCGACGGTAAGGTCGTAGAGCACGGGAGATTCGCCGGTGGCGGCGGGAGCGAGCGTGACGCGACCTCGAAGGTAGCGGCCGGCGCCGGCGGGAACCGGCGAGGCGAGGGTGAGCGTCTGCCAAGGGCCGTAGGTCGCGCCGTCATCGGAGAGGGAGACTTCGACGCGAACGAAGGCGTCGTTGTAAAGAAAGGCGTTCCATTGGACGGGGCCCCAGGCGGAGCCGGCTATCTGGCCGTCGTAGGCGAAGCGCCACTGGCCGTCCTGGAGGAAGAGACCGGAGCGGTTGCCGACGAAGTTACCAAAGGTCCAAAGCGTGCCGCCGAGGTTGGGAGAGCGCACGTCGACCTCGCCGAGCGGGGTGACGCCGTCCTTGCCCAGCGGACCGCCGAGCGGATTGATGCGCTCGACGACGCCGGTGGTGGAGACGACCCAGACTCGGCCCTTGCGATCGACCGAGACCTCCGTGGGGCCGTGGTTGGCGACGAGGACGTTTCCGAGCCAGGTGCCGTCGGGCAGGAGGTGGCCGACGGTGTATCCGCAGTGTGAATGCGCGACCCAGATGTGGCCGTCCTGGCCGATGGTGACGCCCTGGGCCCACGGCTCGCCGTGATAGAAGGTGCCGAGCTTGACGCCGGCGGAGGAGTATTTGTCGAGGGTGCCGCTCCAGTCCTCGGTCACCCAGTAGCTGCCATCCAGGCCTTTGGCGGTGCCCCAGGCGTTGCGGCGCACATTCTCGGCGAAAGCGGAGCTGGCGCCGGAGGCCAGCGACTGCGCCGTGTCCCAACGAAGGAAGCGCGGGCCGGCGGAAACCTGGATTCCACCGGCATCAACGAAGCCCCCGCGACCACCCAGGCCGGGGACGCCGGCTTCCGTGCGGATAAGCGATCCGGTGGCGCCGTCGTAAAGTTTCCAAGCACCCGAATAAGGGCCGACCCAGAGATTGTCGTCGGCATCGACGGCGATGTGGTCGAGGCCCGCGACGCCGGTCTGGATGGAGAAAAGGATCTGCTCGTCGACAGGCTGGCCACCGGCAGGCCAAGGGCGGACGTCGTTGAGGCCCGCGGAGGTGTCGAGGTTGCGGTCGCCGTCGCGGTCGACCCAGTGCCCGTTGTCGAGGCCGAGACCGATCTTGACGATTTCTCCGGTCTGGCGGTTGGCGACGAAAGCGTTGCCGCGCGAGTCGATGGCGATGCGCGAGGGGAAGGCCGAGCCGGTCCCGGCGGAGGCGCGATATTCGCCGACGACGCGGGCGGTCTCGGAATCGAGGCGCACGACGGTGCCCTTCGAGGAGTTGACGACCCACACGAAGTCGTAGGCGGAGGGGAAGAAGCTGGTCGTGAGCTGATCGTTTTCGCTCTTGAGCGTGCGAATCTCGCCTTCCGTGAAATCGGCGGTCGTGGTGTAGGTGCGGGCGCGGGGATCGTTGGCGAGGGTGAGAGCGAGGGGTGTCGACACGGCGGACAGTCCCTGGTCGTCAAAGACCTTCGCGGTGAAGCTATAGGTCCCCGGCGGGCGGCCGGCGGGCAGGAGGAAGGAGTAGACGCCTGGCTCGCCGGGTTCTTCGCGGGTGAGCGCGCCAAGCAGCGTGGAGCCTTGGTAGAACTCGACCCGGGCGACGGAACCGTCGGCGTCGAGCGCGGTGGCGCGCAGGGCGAAAGCGGTGTTCGGCAGCGGCACGGGAACGATCGGCGCGAGCGAGACGATGGGCTCCACCGCGACGGATGGAGGTGTGACCGTCACGGCCACGGAGGCCGGGGCGGAAACGAGGGCGCCGTCCGAGGCGGTGAACGTGAAGTTGTCCTGGCCCCAGAAGGCGTAGCGCGGCTGGTAGCGGAGCGTGGAGGGCAGGCGGCCCGAAGCCGGCAAGGGCGAACCGTCGGCCAGCGTCAGAGCGCCATGAAGCGGAGCCGAGGCGAGGGCGAAGGAGAGCGTATCGGCATCGGGGTCGGAGCCGGCGATCGAGACGAGCACCGCCTGATAGTGGGGCGTCATGACGGAGGAGGGCGTGGTGACGGGAGCGTCGTTGACGGCGAGCACGGTCAACTGGATCTGCGTCGGAGCCGAGGCCGCGACGGCGTCGGAGGCGGTGAACGTGAAGCTGTCCGTGCCGGAATAGTTGGCTGCGGGCGTATAGACGAGGGCGGGCGGCTGGCCGGAGAGCGTGCCATGAGCAGGCTGCGAAGTGACCGCGAAGGCGAGGGCATCGCCGTCGGCGTCGGTGGCGGAGAGCTGGACCTGCGCGGAGGCATCCTCGAGGAGAACCACGGCCTGCGAGCTGGCGACCGGGAGATCGTTGACGGAAGCGATGTCGATCAGAACGCGAGCGGAGGCGGACGCCTGGCCGTCGGTGACGGAGAAGGGCACGACGTCGGAGCCGTGGTAATCGGCCGGCGGCGTGTAGGCGAGCGCGGCGCCCGCGAGCGAAGCCTCGCCGCGCAGGATGACAGGGGCGGGCGCGGGCGCCACGGGCAAGAGCGCGTGGGCGAGGACGTATTGCCCGATGGAGCGGCCGAGGTCGCGGCCGGCGATGTTGTCGAATTCGTAGTGGATGCCGGCGAGCACTCGGCTGCGGCCGGCCTCGAGCGCGGCGGCGGCGAGGCTGTTCACCACGCGGGGCGCTGCGCGGGAATCCTCGGAGGGCACGGTGATGCGGATGGCGTCGCCCAGGATGCCGGCGAGCACGGTGGCGGACGCGGAGCTGAAGGTGCTGTGCCCGCTGGGGTAGGACGGGAACTGGGGCGTGCCGAGCAGCGGCGACCAGACGGGGTCGGCCTCGGTCAGGGGGTTGCCATCGTCGGCGAAGCGCACGGCCGTGACAGGGCGCCAGTAGTCGTGGGTGAACTTGGATTGCCAGCAGGCGATGGCGGCGTCGGCGTTGGCCATGTTGACGAGCGCGAGCAGACGCGCGGTGGCGACGAGCGAGAGGTCGGAGCGGGCGGCGACACGGGCGGCGATGGCGTTCCAGTGGCCGGGCGGCGAATAGGTGCCGGGGCCGTCGGCCCAGTAATAGGCGATCTGGGTCTGATCCGCGCTGCGGACCGGGCTGGTGGAGGTGCCGAGGGTCTTCACCTCCGAGTAGGCGGCGGCGTATTCGGGCGAACCGACGGCCGGGGGCGCGGGCGGGGCGAATTGCGCGGACGAGGCGAGGACGAAGGGCGTGACCGAGCCCCACTCGGGACGGAGCGCGCCGCCGTTGGGCGTGCCCCAGAGCGAGACGTCGGCCGGTTGCCAATGCCCGACGGCGCCCGGCGGACGCGGGACGTAAGACGAGGAGGCGAAGGCGCCGTCGGCGGCGCGCAACGCGAGCATGCGAGCGGCGGCGGCGGCACCCAGGGCGGCTCCGTTGGCCCGCTTCTGCGGGTCGGCTTCGGCGGCGAGATCCTGCGCGAGACGCGAGTCGAAGAGCGGAGCTGAGGCGGGGAAAAGCGCGGAGAGCGCGTCATGCGCGGCGCGGGCGGCCGCGACTTCGAGCGAGACGGGGCCGGTGACCGCGAGGTAGGCGGAGTCGTAGGGCGCGTAGACGCGATCGACGGCGTTCACCGCCTCGAAGACGGACAGTTGCGCGATGGCGAGGGCGCGGGAGATCTCCGGCGGAGCGGCGCCGGCGCCGCCTTGGGCGACCGGTCGGCTGGCGAGACGGACGGCGTCGAGCGCGAGGGCGTTCCACGCGGTAGCGACATTGCCGGTCGCGGGCTGGCCGAGGGAGAAGGTCAAGGCGTCGCCGTCGGGGTCGGTGGCTTGGAGCGTGAGCGCGCCAGGCTGATCTTCGACGAGGGAAAGCGTGTGGTCTCCGGTGGTCGGGGCGTCGTTTTCCGAATTCACGACGATGGCGACGAGCGCAGGGGCGGAGTCGGCCTCGGCGTCGCGAGCGACGAAAGCGAAGCTGTCGGAGCCGTGGTAATCGGCGCGTGGCGTATACACGAGCGCGGGAGCCCCGCCGGCGAGCGTGCCATGCTCGGGCTGGACGACGACGACGTAAGACAACACGTCGCCATCGCGGTCGGAGCCGGAAAGCGTGAGCGCGAGCGGCGTGTCTTCCGTGGTCGCCAAGGATTGCGGCGAGGCGGTGGGCGGGTCGTTGCGCGGCGAAACGGCGATAACGATCGCCGCCGGCGCGGAGGTGGCGCCGGACGAGTCGGCGACGGTGAACGCGAAAGTGTCCGAGCCGTGGTAATCGTTCGCAGGAGTGTAGGTGAGCGCGGGCGCGTCTCCGCTCAAGGTGCCGTGCGCGGGCGGCGTGGTAATGGCATAGACCAGCGCGTCGCCGTCCGCGTCGGTTCCGACGAGCGTGAGGGCGAGATTCGTGTCCTCAGGCGTGGAGAGCGACTGGCCCGCCGCGCGCGGGGTGTCGTTCACCGGCGTGACCACGATCAAGACCACGGCCGGAGCCGATTCCTGCGAGGCGTCGCGCGCCACGAAGGTAAAGGTGTCGGTGCCGGCGAAATCGGCGTCCGGGGTGTAAACAAGCGTCGGCGCGCCGCCGGCGAGCATGCCGTGCGCGGGAGGGATGATCACCTCGTAGGTCAGCGCGTCGCCGTCCGGATCGACGCCGTGGAGAGTGATGGGCAGCGGCGTGTCCTCCGGAAGGGTAAGCGTCTGGCCATCGGCGACGGGCGCGTCGGGGACGTTGCGAACCTCGATGGAGATGGTGGCGGGCGCCGAGGTGGCGATGCCGTCGGAAACGGTGAACGTGAATCCGGCCACGGTATCGGTGTTGGCGGGCGGAGTGTAGAGCAGCGGCGTGGAAAGCGGGAACACCGCTCCGGCCGCGAGCGGGGCGCCGTTCGCGAAGGCCAAGGTGCCGGCGGAAGGAATCTCGCCGACGACGCAGCTCAGCGTGTCTCCGTCGACGTCGGCTCCGGCGAGCACGAGCGGAAGCGTTTGGCGCTCGTTGATCGAGTAAGCGGCGGGAAACGCCGTCGGCGCATCGTTCACGGGCGTGACCGCGATCGGAACGCGGACGGGAGCGGACTCGGCGCCGGATGAATCGACGACAAAGAAGGTGAACTCATCCGCGCCGTGATAATCGGAGGCGGGATGGTAGCGCAGCTCGCAGCCGGCGGCGGCGACGGGCACGCCTTCGGCGGGGAAAGCCGATCCGTCGGCGAGAAGCACGGCCCCCCGGGTCGGCGTGGTCGCGAGCTTCAAAGTGAGGGCGTCGTGGTCTATGTCCGCTCCCGTGAGAACGATGGCCAGAGGGGTGTCCTCCGGCGTGGTTTGAAGGGGAAGCGGCGTGGCCGTCGGCGCGTCGTTCACCGACGTGACCTAGATGTTCACCAAGGCGGGCGCGGAGGTGGCGGTGCGGTCGGACGCCGTGAACGCGAACGCGTCGGTGCCGTGGTAGTCGGCCGCGGGCGTGTAGGTGGCGAGTTGGCCCG
Source organism: uncultured Akkermansia sp. (assembly GCA_966212385.1). Taxonomy (GTDB): domain Bacteria; phylum Verrucomicrobiota; class Verrucomicrobiia; order Opitutales; family Opitutaceae; genus IMCC26134_A. Next base: position 6,090 of record CBIHRE010000161.1, read on the forward strand.
AGATGGAGACGGTGCCGTGCGCCGGCGGAGTCGCGAGCTCATAGCGGAGGCTGTCGCCGTCTATGTCGCTCGCGGCGAGGGCGATGACGACCGCGGCGTCCTCCAGGGTGGTGGCCTCGCCCGGCGCCGCGACGGGCGTGTCGTTGACCGGCAGAATCGTGAACTGAATCGGGGCGGCTTCCGAACGAAGCTCGCCGTCGAAAACGCTGAAGGTGAAGCCGGCGGGTTCGTGGAGATCGAGCCCGGGCTGGTAACGCAACAGAGCGCCCGCGTCGCGGGGCAAGGGTCGGCCGGTCGGCGGAAGCGGCGAGCTGTCGCCCAAGGTAAGCGTGCCGTGCGCGGGGAGGGTTTCGATGAAGTAGTCGAGAGGCTGGCCCTCGGCATCCGTGGCGGAGAGCTGGATCGTGATCGGCTGATCCTCCGGCAACTCGAGCGCTTGCGGGTGGGCGACGGGACGGTCGTTCACCGGATCGACGACGATTCTCACGCTCACCGGCGCGGAGACGGTGCCCTGATCGTCGCTGACCGTATAGGTGAAGGTTTCGCTGCCGGAGAAGTCCGCCTTCGGGTGATAGGTCAGCGCGGGCGGATCGCCGGTGAGGCTTCCTTGAAAAAGCGCCGGACTTTCTTCGCCCGAAGCGGTGACGCCGCCGGCGGTCGAGACCGTGTAGGAGACGATCGTGCCATCGCGATCGGCGCCCGACAGGGTGATGTTCACCGGGGTGTCCTCAAGCGTGCGGATCGCGAGCGGCAGGGCGATCGGCGCGTCGTTCACAGGCGTGATGGCGATGGAAACGGTCGCGAGATTCGACTCGGCGCCGCCGTCGTCGCGCGCGCGAAAGGTGACGGTCACGGGGTCCATCGAATCGAGAGCGGGCTTGAAGAGCAGCGCGGTCGACGCGAGCGCGGCGCCGGGGGCGGGAAGCGAGGCTCCGCTCGCGTAGCGGAGGGAGCCGGAAGCCGGGAGCGAAACCAAATAGTAGCTCAGCGGATTGTTCTCCGCGTCGGTCGCGGCGAGGGTGAACGCGAGTTCGGTATCCTCGGCGGTGGAGAGCGACTGGCTGTGCGCCACAGGCGCGGTGTTGACCGGGTCGGGGCCGCCGCCGCCGCGGCGCAGGCGCAGCAGGCCGCCGCCGTTCACGATGAGCTTGTCGGCGACGAGTCCGCCGACGAGAGCGCTGTTACCGTTGATGAGGACGGTGCCGGTGCCGGCGGCGGGCGCGGTAACGAAGGCGTGGATCGTGCAGCCGCCGTTGAGCGTGAGGCCGCCGGAGGCGATGTTCAGCGCGAGCCAGTCGGGATGCGCGGAGGCGCCGAGCGCGCCGTTGGCGGCGAGGCCGTTGGCGAGGTTGAGCACCACCGGACCGACGACGTCGATCCGCGCCTGGCCGTTGAGCGTGAGGCGCTGGAGATCGTAGACGGCCGGCGTAGTGGCACCGGCGATACCGAGCGTGAATCCGGAGCCGCCGTTGGCGATGAAGTCGCCGTAGGAGCCGGGCGGGACGGCGATCTGTCCGACGTTGCCGTTGAGCGTCAGATTGCGAAGGGTCGTCCAATCGCCGACCGGCTGCGTGGCGGAGTTGAGCGTGACGCTGCGCGTGCCAGCGGGCGCGGGCGGCGTGGCGACGGCGGGCAACGAAAGCGGAGCCGTGCGGCGGACAACGTTTCGCAGCGTCGCCTGGCCGTTGAGCGTGATCGTGTAACTGGAGGGCGCGGTGGGTCCGACGCCGTCGAGCGTGCCGCCATAGTTGGGCTTGCCGCTAGTTCGGACGACCGGCGTTCCCGGCACGAGAAGGTCGCCCGTGATGGTGGCGCCCCCGTTCAGGGTGATGGAGCCGCCGGACATCATATGAATCGACCCCTCGACCGTGCCGCCGCCGTTCACGGCGGGGACCTGGCGCACCTGAGCGAGACCGAGGTCGGCCTCGGCGGCTACGGCCGACGAGGACAGGACGATGGCAATAAACGAGATGACCTGCGCAAGCGCGCGGCGGAGGGAGCGGATGCGAAACATTGGGCGAAGCCCATTTGAAGCTGGACTGCGACAAATGAGATGCGCCGTTACACCTAGGGTCTATTACCCAGTCAACGAGCAATTCGCCAAATTTTAGCGATTTATCGGAAACCCCATCTTCCGCGTCACCCTTTTGCAAGCCTCCGAATAAAAATGATTAATGTGATCCCGTCGCGGCGCCTGCCGCCGGCTTGAATGCAACGGCGAACCAGACGGCGAGCATGACCAAGGCAAAGCTGACGGCGTAGTTCCAAGTCAGCTTCTCTTTCAGCACCAGCCAAGCGAAGCCGATGAAGACCGTGAGCGTGATCGCCTCCTGGATGACCTTGAGCTGGTAGCCCGTGAAGCCCTGCGCGTAGCCGATCCGGTTGGCCGGGACCATCAGGCAATACTCCATCAACGCGATCACCCAAGAGACGAGGATGACCGTCGCCAGGCTCTTCCCTTCGAGAAACTTCCACTTCAGGTGCCCATACCAGGCGCAGGTCATGAAGATGTTGGAGGCGAAGAGAAGGAGGATGGTTTTCATCGGGTCTCGTGGATCGGAAAAAGACGCGGGCCCATGAAGCCCGCGTCCACAGCGAAGACGATCCAGAAGAGGCGCGCCTCCTCGGCGCCCGGCCCTCGTTCAAGCGGGCTCGCGGAAGAAGCCGGAATCTCCGGCGGCCACGGCGTCCGCGCGGCGCACCCGCGGCGCGGCTTGCGGCACCGGGCGAGGCGCGACGCGGGGAGCGCGGGCGGCCACCGGCGCGCGCCGGCTCTCGCCTCCGGTCCCGGCGAGGGATTGCAGGACGGCCACGGATTCCTTGAGCGCGGCGGCCTGCGAGCTGAGTTCCTCGGCGGCGCTGGCCCCTTCCTCGGCCGCGGCGGCGTTGGACTGGGTGACCTTGTCCATCTGGCCCACCGCCGTATTCACCTGATCGATACCGCGTCGCTGCTCCTCGGATGATGCGGCGATCTCGGCGACGACGCCGTCGACCTCGCGGGCCCGTTCCACGATGCGGCGCAGGCCGGCGGACACCTTGGCGGCGAGCTCCACGCCGCGGGTGCTCTTGGCGATGGAATCCTCGATGCGCCCGGCGGTCTCGCGCGCCGACGCGGCGCTGCGCTGGGCGAGGCTGCGCACCTCGTCGGCCACGACGGCGAAGCCGGCCCCGGCCTCCCCCGCGCGGGCGGCCTCGACCGCGGCGTTGAGCGAAAGGATGTTCGTCTGGAAGGCGATTTCGTCGATGGTCTTGATGATCTTGGCGATGTTGTCGGAGGAGGCTTTGATGGCGGCCATGGCCTCGTCCATCGCGGCCATGTCGGCGGCGCCCTCCGCGGCGGCGCCGCGCGTCTCGGCCGCC
>CBIHRE010000162.1:0-9411 GCA_966212385.1 uncultured Akkermansia sp.
TGAGCGGGTTCGTCCTTGGCTGGGCGGTTTCGCGAGGCAGGCCGGAAATGGCGCGGGTCGCCAACCTCGTTTTGGCGGCATGGGCCTTGCGTGGCTTGGCGCGGAAAAAAGTTTCCGAAAAAAGTAAGCCGTGAGCGGCCCCGGGGAGTTGACGGAGCCGGGCGGCGACCTACTTTTAACGGCGACACTCGGCAGCGTTCGAGGTGCTCTTTTTACGCTCTTTGCCTTTGAATCAATCCGGGAGCCAGCAAACCGGGCGCACGCAGCCAGGCCGTAAATCGGAAGGCTAACAAACGCACGGCGGTTCCCACCTTAACTTAAAAAGGTTAGAGGCCTTTGAGCATACGGCGCAGGCGGAGTGTCACTTATTTTTTCCGCGAAGAAGGAGCGTCGCGGCGCCGAAAATGGCGCTGGCGGCGCTGGCGGCGGCGGTTTTGGTAGATGGCCAAACCTTTCGCATGAACCCTGCCGTCTACTACATCCTTCACGTTTTCTCGGTGATCGTCCTCACGGGCTATACCTTTTATGCTTTCGCGGCTCCGGCGGAGACCCGCAAAAAGGTCATGATGATCACCGGCATCGCCTCGCTCCTCGCGCTGGTGGGCGGCTTCGGGCTTCTGGCCAAGGTTCACAACAACCATTTCGCGCCCTGGGTGATCGTGAAGATCGTGTGCTGGCTCGGGCTCTCGGGCCTCGCGGGCATCGGCTACCGCAAGCGCGACAAAGCCTCCGTTTTCATGGCCGTGGTGCTGGCGCTCGTGTTCGTGGCGCTCTACGCGGTCTACACGAAGTTCGCCTGATTTTTGGCTGAACGATGTCCGGCGCGCTCTGCGGGCTCTGGGTCGATGACGAGGGCCGTGTGCATACGGCCCTCGACGCGGCCGATGGCGGTCGCGAGACGCGCATCGAGATCTTGCGCCCCTTCGCCTGGCTCGCGGGCGGCGCTTTTCCCGCCGGCGAAGGCGTCGAGATCGAAACACTGAAGGGGGAGGGCGCCTTCACCGAGCTGGCGCAGGGAGAGACTTATTCGCGCTTCGAGGCTTGGCTCGACGCGGCCAAGGCCGCAGGGGCCAAGGGACTCGACGTCATCCGCCCGCTGGAGAGCCAATACCTCCTGCAATCGCGCCGCAGGCTCTTCGCCGAGTTGCCCTTCACGCGGCTGCGACGCTGCCAGCTCGACATCGAGACCGGCTCCGCGGACGGCACATTCAGCGACGCGAGCAAGGCGGCGGATCGCGTGCTGGCAATCGGGCTGAGGTGCGGCGGGACGAACCGGTTTCTCGTGCTCGCGGAGGAAAGCGACGCGGCCGAGAAAACGCTCCTTGAACAACTCAACGCCGCGCTGGCCGAGCTCGATCCGGACACGATCGAGGGCCACAACATCTTCAAGTTCGACCTCGATTACCTGCGTCTGCGCGCCAAGCGCCACAAAGTGGCCTGCGCGTGGGGCCGCTTCGGCCAGAAGGCGAAGTTTCGCAACAGCCGCCTGAAAGTGGCGGAGCGCTGGGTGGACTTTCCTCGTTGCGATCTGCCGGGCCGCACGGTCGTGGACACCTATTTGCTCGTGCAACTGCACGACATCACGGCGCGCGAGCTGACCGGCTACGGGCTCAAGGAGGTGGCGGTGTATTTTGGCGTCACCGGCGACGAGGACGGGCGCACCTATCTCGCGGGCGACCAGATCGCGGCCGCCTTTCGCGCGGAGAGGGATCGCTTCCTCGCGTATCTAGGCGACGACTTGCGTGAGACGGCGGGCGTGGCCGACGTCCTGCTGCCGACCTATTTCGAGCAGGTGAAAACCTTCCCGATCCTGCTTCAGGAGGCGACGCTGCGCGGCAACACGGGCAAGATCGACCTGCTTTTTCTCGAGCATTACTACCACGCTCGTCACGCCTGCCCGGTCCCGCCGGAGGTCTTCCCGTTCGAGGGCGGCTATACGCGGAGTTTCCAGGAGGGCGTCTATCGGCACGTGCTGCACTTCGACGTCGCCTCGCTTTATCCCAGCCTGCTTTTGCTGCTTGGGCGGAACCCGAAGAACGACACGCTGGGCGTCTTCATCCCGCTGCTGCGAAGCCTGCGCGAGTATCGGCTGAAGTATAAGCAGATCGCGCGCACGGCGCCTTCCGCGGAGGAGCGCGCGGAGGCGCAGGCGCGGCAGGCCAGCTTCAAGATCCTGATCAACTCCTTCTACGGCTACCTCGGCTTTTCCGGAGCGCGCTTCGGTGATGGCGACCTCGCCGCCGAGGTGACGCGACGCGGGCGCGAGTTGTTGCAACAGTTGATCGAGGCTTTCGCCGCCGAGGGCTGCACCATCCTCGAGGCCGACACCGACGGCATTTACCTGTCATCGGAAAAGCACTACGCCGCGCCGGAGGCTCTTCTTGAAAAGGTGGAGAAAATTCTGCCCGCCGGCATCGAACTCGAGCACGATGGCAGCTACGAGGCGATGTGGTGCTACAAGGCGAAGAACTATGCGTTGCGCGACGGTGATCGGGTGGTTCTGAAGGGTAGCGCGCTCCGCTCGCGCGGCATCGAGCCCTTCTTGAAAAAACTGACCGGCCACCTCATCCGCCACCTGCTCGGTCTGGAGGCGGATTCGCCGCGGTCGCGGCTGGAAGAGCTGCGCCGCGCCATCGCCGCGCGAGAGCTGCCGGTTGCGGAACTGGCGAAGACCGAGGCGCTGAGCATGAATCCCGACGCCTATGAACGCCTGATGAACGAGGGCGGCAAGCCGCGCCGCGCGGCGGCCGAGGCCGCGCTGCAAATGACGCCGCGCCCGCGGATGGGCGAGCGTGTGAGCTATTACGTCGTGCCGAAATCCAAGGGCAAAACGGCCGACTGGTCGCGTGCGAGGCCGGTGGCCGCATTCGATCCGGCAAGGCCCGAGACCGCTTACGACCCGCAGGCCTATCTCGAAAAACTCGATGATTGGGCCGAGCGCCACGGCGCGCTTTTCGGGATGCCTCCCGCGGGTGGCGTGCAGGGCGAGTTGTTGTAACGCTGGCGCGGCGATCCTGGCTTTCCCTTCGAAGCGCCGAGCCGGCCGAGGCTCGCCAAGCCATGGGGGCTCACTTCGGTTTTCCGCCACCCATTTTCACGAGCAGGTCGAAGTGCGCCTTTGTCAGCGGCATGACCGATAGGCGGCTTTGCTTTAGCAGGGGAAGATCGGCCAATTTGGGCTCGGCCTTGATGGCGGAAAGTTCGACCGGATGCGGGAACGTTTCGCCGATCGTGAGTTCGACCGCGGACCAGTCGCCCTCGGTGGCCTTGGGGTCGGGAAAGTGCTCTTTCGATATCGTGGCGGTGCCGAGCACGGCCTTGGTCGTGACGCTGGCGTAGAAGAGCGCCCGGTCTCCCTTCTTCATCGCGCGCAGGTGATTTCGTGCCTGGAAATTTCTTACCCCGTCCCACGTCGTCTTCTTGTCGCGCGTGAAGTCGCTCCACGAATACGCCTCGGGTTCGGTTTTCACCATCCAGTATTGGGTTGTCATGCGAGTGTGCCGATGAATGCGTTCCCGCCGATGGATGCAACCCCGCCCGAAAATCCCGATCCCGAAATGGCCGCGCAGGCACGGCGCGCGCAACGTATCCTCATGCTTGCGATGGCACTTTTGATCGGTGTCCCGGTCTTGCTGTTTGTGCTTTTTCACACCTGATACCGCAACGCATGAACCGCACGCTCCTTCCGATTCGAGTGCTTTTCATCACGCTTTGCGCGACGGCGGGCTGGCTGGTTTGCCTGACGGAGGCCGCGTGGGATGATCGTCGCGGCATCGCGGTCGCGATCGGCTTTTTCATCGGCTCCTTGGTCGTGCTGGTGGATGTGTTGCTGAAGGGCTTTTCGTTGCGCGGGCTCTCGGCGATCTCCTTCGGGCTCCTCATCGGTTCTCTCATTTCCTATCTGCTGAGCGTCTCTCCGCTCCTGAGCGTCGGCGACCCGCAGATCGTGTTCCTCGTGCGTCTGGCTTTGTTCCTGATCGTGACCTATCTGGCGACGGTCATCGCGCTGCGCGGCAAGGACGAGTTCAACCTGGTGATTCCTTATGTGCGCTTCGTGCCGCACGAGGTGGACGTGCCTTTGGTGATCGTGGACAGCAGCGCCTTGATCGACGGCCGTATCGCTCGGATTTGCGACGCGGGTTTCATCCCTGGCGCGCTGGTCATACCGCGCTTCATCTTGCAGGAGCTGCAAAACATCGCCGACGCGCCCGAGCCGGCGCGCCGGGCCCGCGGTCGCCGCGGCCTCGACACGCTCAACGAACTGCGCCGCAACAAGCGCCTCGACCTGCGCATCCACGAAAGCGACGCGAAACGCGGCGAGATCGACGCGAAGCTCGTGTTTCTCGCCACTTCGATGAAGGCGAAGCTGCTCACGGTGGACGAAAACCTCGCGAAGCTCGCCGACTTTCACGGCGTGGTCGGATTGCACCCGAGCGATCTGTCCCGTGCCCTGCAACCCAGCTACGCGGTGGGCGAAGTGATCGACGTGGACCTCGTGAAGGCGGGCAAAGACGAGGGGCAGGCGGTGGGCTATCTCCCCGACGGCTCCATGGTCGTGGTAAACGAGGGCGCCCGCGCCGTCGGCCAACGCGTGCGCGCGGAAATCATCAGCGTGGTGCCGTCCGGCAACGGGCGCATCGTCTTTTCCCGTCATCTGGCCCACGAGTAGCGCGCGGTGAAAGACTGGCCTAGCTTGCGGTTTTTCTAACCGAGCGCGTCGCGCGCGGCGATCGACAGGAAGGATCCGAGGGCGGGGTTGCCAGTTTCCGCGGCGCCATCTTCCGCGCGCCAGCCGACCACGAGGCGGCTTTCCGGGGCAGGGCCGTCCAGCGGCCGGAAGGCTACCCCTTCCGGCAAGGGCCTGGCCTCGCTCGGACACATGAACGTGGCGCCAAGTCCGGCGCGCACGAGCCCCACGGCGTTGGCGCGCGGCCAGACCTCCTCGGCGATGCGCGGCGTGACGCCTGCCCGCGCGAAAGAGGCGAGCACTCGATCAAAGAAGCCCGGATTATGCGCCCGCGGAAAGAGCACCCACGCGGTGCCCGCGAGGTCTTTCAGCCGGAGCGTCGTCTTCGCCGCGAGCGCGTGGTCGGCGGGGAGCAACACGCCGTTTTTTTCGCGCAACAGCTCCCGTGTGCGCAGCCCCGGCGTGGTGGCGTCGGGGTGAAAAAAGCCGCAGGCGATATCGCCGTTCGCGAGGGCCGCGAGCTGCGCCGAGGTCGGAGACTCGTTGAGCTCGAGCCGGATCTTGGGAAAGCGCCGGTGAAATTCGCGCAGGATGCCCGGCAACACCGTCGCCATCGCCAGGCCGGTGAAGCCGACCTTTACCTGGCCGGTCTGCCCGTCCGTCAATGCACGCAGCTCTCCGGGCACGGTTGCCAGCCCACGCAGAATCGGTTCCACTCGATCAAGCAGCGCCTTGCCGGCGGCGGTGAGTTCCACCTTGCGGCGCGAGCGTGCGAACAACTCCACGCCCAGCGCCGCTTCCAGTTGCGCGATCTGCCGGCTCAGCGCGGGTTGCGCGACCGCCAGCGCCTCGGCGGCGCGACGGAAATGGAGCGCCCGCGCCACTTCCCGGAAGTAGACCAGGTGGCGAAGTTCGAAATCGAATTGATACTCGCGGGGCATCACCGGCGAGGAAACAAGTATTTCCCGGCAATGCAACCGCCTGCTATGATGGCGGCTCTTTCCTCGGTGAAACGCGCTCGCCGCGTGCTTCCCGAACCACGACGACCCTCGACCAAAGACCATGTCCGCCCAACCCAAATCGCTCTTCGAAAAAGTCTGGGAAGCGCACTCCGTGCGCAAGCTGGCCAACGGCCAGACCCAGCTCCTCATCGGCACGCACCTCATCCATGAGGTCACCTCGCCCCAAGCCTTCGGCATGCTCCGCGACCTCGGCCTGAAGGTCCTCATGCCGCATCGCACTTTCGCGACGGTCGACCACATCGTTCCCACCAACGAGCTCGTCGAGCCCTATAAGGACTCGCTCGCGCAGGCCATGATGGACGAGCTGCGCAAGAACTGCGCCCAGTTCGGCGTCACCTTCTTTGATCGCTCCACCGGCAAGCAGGGCATCGTGCACATCGTCGGCCCCGAGCAGGGCATCACTCAGCCCGGCACCACCATCGCCTGCGGCGACTCCCACACCTCCACGCACGGCGCGTTCGGTGCGATCGCCTTCGGCATCGGCACGAGCCAGGTGCGCGACGTGCTCGCCACCCAGACGATGGCGCTCGGCGCGCTCAAGGTCCGCCGAATCGAGGTCAACGGCAAGCTGCGCCCCGGTGTCTACGCCAAGGATGTCATCCTCCACATCATCCGCCTCACCGGCGTGAACGGCGGCACCGGCTACGCCTACGAGTATGCCGGTTCCACCTTCGACAACTTCACGATGGAGGAGCGCATGACCGTGTGTAACATGTCCATCGAGGGCGGCGCGCGCGTCGGTTACGTCAATCCCGACGAGACCACCTTCGCCTACCTGAAGGGCCGACCCTACTCGCCGAAGGGCGCCGCATGGGACGAGGCCGTGGCCCGCTGGAAGTCCTACGCTTCCGACCCCGGCTGCCGTTATGACGACGTCATGAAGATCGACGCCGCCGACATCGCGCCGACCGTCACCTGGGGCATCAATCCCGGCCAAGGCGTCTCGATCAACGAGAACATCCCCGATCCTGCCAAGGCGACCTCCGCCGACGAAAAGGCCGGCATTGAGGAGGCGCTCGCCTACATGAAGCTGCCCCCCGGCGCTCCCATCAAAGGCACCAAGATCAACGTCGCCTTCCTCGGCTCCTGCACGAACGGCCGCCTCTCGGATTTCCAAGAGGTCGCCAAGTTCATCAAGGGCAAGAAAGTCGCCCCCGGCGTTCGCGCCATCGCCGTGCCTGGCTCGCAGATCGTCGCGCTCCAGTGCGAGAAGCTCGGTCTCGACAAAATCCTTGCCGAGGCGGGCTTCGAGTGGCGCGCCGCCGGCTGCTCGATGTGCCTCGCGATGAACCCCGACAAGCTCGTCGGCGACGAACTCTGCGCCTCGTCCTCGAACCGCAACTTCAAGGGTCGCCAAGGCTCCGTCACCGGCCGCACCGTGCTCATGAGCCCGGTCATGGTCGCCGCCGCCGCCGTCACCGGTCAGGTCGCCGACGCCCGCGAGGTCTTCGCCGTCAACTAAGCTATCATTCAATCCATTAACGCAGAGACGCAGAGTCGCAGAGAGAAACCCACCGCTCCACTTCCTTTCGCCTCCTTCCTCCGCGTCTCTGCACCTCTGCGTTAAAATCTTAAAATTCCATGGCTCTCGAAAAAATCACCCAAGTTTCCGGCAAGGCCGTCTTCGTCCCCGGCAACGACATCGACACCGACCGCATCATCCCGGCGCGCTTCATGAAGTGCGTCACCTTTGACGGTCTCGGCGAATTCCTCTTCTTCGACGTGCGCCACACGCCGGAGGGCAAGCCGACCGGCCACCCGATCGACAAGCCCGAGCATAAGGGCGCCAAGATCCTTCTCTCCGGCGCCAACTTCGGCTGCGGTTCCTCCCGCGAGCACGCTCCGCAGGCGATCCACAAGGCCGGTTTCCGCGCCATCGTCGCCGAGAACTTCGCCGAGATCTTCTTCGGCAACTCGACCACGCTCGGCATCCCCTGCGTGAACGCCGCCCGTGAGGACATCGCCAAGGTCGCCGCCGCGATCGAAAAGAACCCGTCCCTCGAAGTCGTCGTCGACGTCGCCGCCCTCGAGGTGCGTTTCGGCAACGACAAGATCAAGGTCACCCAGCGCGAGTCCGCCCGAGACGCCCTCGTCAACGGCCGCTGGGACGCTATCGGCGATCTCATCGACGGTATCCCCGCCGTGCAGGCCACCGCCGGCAAGCTGCCCTACATGGCCGCCGCCTGATCGGGACTGACCACGGCTTAGCCCACGAATCTCGGGCGCAACAAAAGCCCCGTTCGCCTGTTTGGCGGACGGGGCTTTTGCTTTCTTCGGATGCTTCGCACGAGAAGATTCGGCGACGCGCCGCACGCGTCGGCGCGGCCAAGCGTTATCGGGGCTTTGCCTCGGTCAGCCGGATGCCGTGTTGTTCGATCACGATCTGACGAGCTTTGAAGAGCGAGCCGATGGCCTGCTTGAAGGCTTTTTTGCTCATGCCGAGCGCGGCTCGGATCTCCTCGGGGGAACTGTCGTCATTCAACGGAAGCCGGCCGCCCGAGGCTCGGAGCTTTTCCAGAATGACCTCGGTGTAGGAGTCGATGCGCTGGTGGCCGGCGCGGTCGAGGGCGACGTCGATTTTGCCGTCCTCGCGGATGCGTCGAACGTAACCCTGAAAGGTGGCGCCAAGGGAAAGCGCCTGGCCGACCTCGGCCCGGTAGAGCAGGGCGCGGTGGGCGTTTTCGATGACCGCGTTGTAGCCCATCGGCGACTCGCCGACGACGATGAGGCGCACCGCCTGGCCTTCGGCGTAGGTAGGCGGCGTGAGGTTGAGGTGACGATTGAGGCGAGCGCTGGCCACGATACGCTGACTGCGCTCGTCGATCATCACGCGCACGACCACGCGTTCGCCGGGGCGCAGCGGGCTGGTTTGTTCGCGGAGCGGGAGGAGCAGGTCCTTGTCGAGCCCCCAGTCGAGGAAGACGCCGATGCGCGGATTCACGGCGACAACACTCAACGCGGCGAATTCGCCGACCTGGGCGATGGGCTTTTGCGGGGTCGACACCAGACGATCCTCGGAATCTCGGTAGACGAAGACCTCGACCTCGCCGCCCACTTTGGCGCTGGCGGGGATGAGGCTGCCGGGCAGCAAAATCTCGCCGAGGGGGCCGCCATCGAGATAGAACCCCGGAGAGGCGCTGCGAACGACGCGGAGACGGTTGAGTTTTCCGAGGAGGGCCATGTTTCGCCGCGAGCGTGGGCCGGCCGATCCGGGATGGGGAGCCAATTTAATGCGAAGTCGCCTGTCCGGGGATCAAGGACATCGCGGCCGGCACTTGACGGGTCGGGGCGCCGCACGCCTGTTTGACCCATGCCCGCCGCCACCGATCAGAACTTCCAGGATTACAAACGCGCCGAGGGGAAAGCCCTCGAGATCATGCGTGCCATGAAGGCCGCCACACCGCGCACCGTGGACATCGAGCTCGCGCTGCTCGTGGCGATCTTCGAGCTGCACAAGCCCAATCTCCCCGGCCCGACCATCGCCAAGATCATCAAGGGACATCTCGACGTTCTCGAGAATCACTACGCGCGCCCGGCGACCCCGCCGGCCGGCTGAGGTGGCGCGCGTCGACCTCAATGCATTTTGGGCCGGAACGCGTTTTGAGGTCAAGCTGCGCCACCATGCTCCATCGCGGGCATGCCAAGCCGCTCCACCATGCGACGCCCCGGGCACGCTTTCGGCTCTGTTGACGAAGTGTGGGA
>CBIHRE010000163.1:0-9408 GCA_966212385.1 uncultured Akkermansia sp.
CGCAACCGGTGCGGAGATTGGCAAGGCCGGCGTCCATGGTGGCGAGGATGGCGGCGTGAGCCTGGACCGAGGCGGACGAGACGCCGGGGTCGGAAGCGTGTTGGGCGATCCAGGCGAGGGCGTCGGACGGGGAATGGGCGGCCCATCGGCCGAGCGCGGCGGCGAGCGCGGAGTCGCGGTCCTGGCTGTCCGCGCGGGCGAGGAGGAAGGGCAGGGCTTTCTCGGGGTGTTCCGAATCGATGCCCCGGGACGCTTCCTCGAGCAGAGTGGCGCGCAGGGAGTCGTCCTTGATTTGATCGAGCCATTGCAACGCGGCGACGGCGTCTTGGGCGCCCCAGTAGGAGAAGAGTTTGGAGAGCGAAGCTTGGTTTCGGGGCAGCCCGGGGCTCGCCTGGAGCGCGGACAGAAGGGACCGGGCGAGGACGGTGTCGTTTCGCGCGAGGTGGCCGAGCGAGTCGAACCAGGCTTGGTCGTTGGTTTTGGTTTCGTCCGCCAGCCAGTGGAGCGCGGCGGCGGGGTCGATCTGCAGCCAGGGGGTGCGGGGCGTTCGGACCGCCCAGAAGCCGAATCCATTTGGGAAACGCCCGGAGCCGAAGGAGCGCAGGGCGGAGGCGGGATCGGATTCGGAGAACGCCTCGAGGATGTCGTTTAGGACGGCGTCGAGAAAGCGTTTGTCCCGAGACGCGGCGAGGTCGTAGGCGCGTCGGGGATCTTGGCGGGCGAGGGCGGGAAGGACGATGCGGGCGAAACTCTCCGCGAGTTTCTGGTCGGGCAGCGCGCAGGCCCAGGTGGAGGCGGCGAGAGGATCGAAGGCGACCCAGGCGTGGGCGGCGATCCGCGCGAGTTTTTCCCGATCCCAGTCGGGGGTTTCGGCGAGGGTGGCGACCCACCTGGCGGCGGCGGGGGCGTCGAGCTCGGTCCAGGCGGTGAAGGCGATGGTGAGCAAGGGGCGATCCGCCAAATCGGTGGATGCGAAGAGGGGATCGAGCAGGCGGGGAAACGATGCCGAAGGGAGGCGGACGAGCAGGGCACGCAGCGTATCGAGACGGGTGGCGGCGTCGGCCGGCGAGCCGTCGGCTGCGCGCAGGGCGAGCCAGGCGTCGATGGCGGAGGGCCGCGTGGCGTCGGGCAGGATCGGCGGGCGCAAGGACTCGCGCCAGGCCCAGGCCGGAAGGCCGACCACGGCTGGATCGAAGGCGGGCGTGGGCGGTATCGTGGAGGAAGCGCCCGGACGGCAGGCGAGCCAGATACCGCCGCCGACGACGAATCCGACGGCGAAGGCGGGAAGAACAACGCGAAGGGCGGGGCGGTTCATCGGGAGACGGGGAGGGCAGAGGCGCGCTTGGCGTTTTCTTCGGTTTGTTTGAGGAGTCGGGCGCTTTGCTCGGCGCTGAGGGCGTCGTGGGAGTCCAACCATGCGCGTGCGGCGGCCGGGTCTTTTTGCAGCCAGTGGCCGAGAAGCTCTTCGAGGCTGCCGGATCGGACGGCGGGACTTTGGATTTGCGCGAGCAGATCGGCTTGTTTTTCGAGCGGTCGGCCATCGGTCGCGCTGACGACGGTGATGGCGAGTTGGCGCAGGGAGGGATCGGGAAGCGTCTCGGCCCAGCGGAGGGCGGCGAGCGAATCGCTTTGCGCCCAAGCGCGCGTGGTGGAGATAAACGTGCGCCGGCGGGCGAGTTTTTCCTCGGAGTCGTTCGGCCCCCGGAGCTCGGCCGTCGGGGATGCGGTGGCCCGCATAAGCGCACGCATCATGGCGAACTCCATGTGCTCATTCTGAGGAGTGGCCGGGAGCCGCGCGGCATACCAGCGGGCGGCGGAGGCGGGGTCTTTCTTGGCCCAGTTCTGGGCGAGGCTCGCGGTGGCCATGGACTTGGCCGGACCGTCAGGCATGGCCTCTAGGCGGACGAGGGCGGCGTCGGGATCGGTGGCGGCGAGTTCTCCGACCGGCCGGCCGTTCATGCGGGCGGCGACGCCGGCAAATTCAGGGGAGTCGTGGGCCTTGAGCCAGGCGGAGGCGGCGTCGGGAGAGATTTGGGCGAGCGTGGTGAGGATCCGGGTGATTTTCGCGTCACGGTTTTCCCCGGGTGGGAGGCGGAGGATGAGAGGGAGGTAGCGATCGGGGCGGTCGGGCTGCATGGCCATCTGATCCGCGGCAAGTTCCAGCAGCTCGGCGCGCAAGGCGGCGTCGGGAAGCGCGTCGAGCCAGACGAGGGCGGCGGCGGGGTCTTGGGTCTGCCAGTTCTTGAGGAGGGGGCCGAGGTATTTTGACTGCTCGGGGCGGCCGAGAAGGGCGGTGGCCACGACGCCGGGATCGGGAAGATTCAGCACTGCGCCGCTGGTGATGAGGTTTTCGAATTTGAATTCATCGAGCGAGGTGGCGGGAGGCGGCTGGGCAACGAGCCAGTCGAGGGCGGCGGCGGGTTTCTTTCGATACCACGCGCGGAGGGCGGACTCGTAGGCGTAGTTGAAACGGCCCTCGGCGAGGGCGGCGACGCCGAGGGATCGAAGGGTGGCGGCGGGGTCGTAGCGGGACCAGTTGAGGACGATGCGGTCTTCGGCTTTCGGAAAAAAATCTCCGCCGCGGGCGCGAGCGAGCACGAGGGCGCGAGGGCCGTCGGTCGACGCGAGGGCGAGGATGAGGGCGCGGGCGAGATCGGCGGAGAGAGCGAGATCGGGGCGGGAGTCGGACCAGGCGTAGGCGGCGTCGAAGTCGCGCGCGGCCCAGGCGACGGCGGCTTGGCGCAGGTAGGCGAGGCGGGTGCCGGCATCGAGTGCCGCGCTTGGAACGACGGCGTCGGCCCAGCGGGCGGCGACGGTGGCGTCGCGCTCGGTCCAGACCTCGAAGGCAATACCGCGGAGGCGGTTTTCGGCTTGGCCCCCGCGGGCGGCGAGTGCGTCGAGGAGGCGGACGAAGGACTCGGAGGGAAGGATCGTGAGCAGGCCGCGGAGATGGGCGGCGCGATCGTTGAGCTCGTTGGCGTCGGCGTCCGAAGGCAGCGGGGGGAGCGCGAGGTAGAGGGCGAGCGCGTCGGTGGCCTCGGCGGGGACGAGGCGCGGGGGGATCTTGAGGGCGGGAGCTGGAGCGGCGGCGGCGGAGCCGATGGAAGTGGCGCGGGCCGGTCCGGGCGTGCCGGTGGGCGCGGCGGTCCGGGGAAACTCGGCGACGGATGCGGACGGCGTGGTGGAGCGTCGGGGCGTGCGGGAGGAATGCGTGAGCGCGAAGCCGAGGGAGAGGGCGGCAACGGTTCCCGCGGTGAGCGCGGCGATCTTGACGGCGCCTACGACGGCGTGGCTCGCCGTCGCGGTGCCGATGGTGGCGCTCGTCGTGGCGGCGGCGGTGATCGAGGTGGAGACGATGTGCGCGGCGAGGCCGGCGGGCGTTGTGGCGAGAGCGGGCTGAACGAGGGCGAGGGAGAGGGCGGAGGCGGTGGAGACGAGGCCGCGGCGGGCGAGGGCGGCGCGGAGTTTTTCGAGGGCGCGGTTAACGCGGACGCGGGCGGCGTCCTCGGAGACGTCGAAGGAGGCGGCGAGCTCGGCGTAGGAGCGGTTTTCGAAGAAGCGGAGCAGGACGGCGGCGCGGTCGCGTTCGCCGAGGGATTGGAGGGCGTCGTCGATGAGCGGGCGGAGGCGTTCCCACTCGGGGTCGGGTTCGGGGGCGAATTCGGCGCCGCTCATGGCGAAGGCCTCATGCTCGCGGGCGAGGCGGCGTTGCTCGGAGCGGCGAATTTGCGTGGCCGCGTAGCGAGTGGCGGTGTGAAGCCAGGCGACGAGAAGCGGGCGGCGGGAAAGCGCGTCGGCCTTGCGGGCGAGGTCGGTGAAGACGAGTTGGGCGACCTCCTCGGCGCGGTGCGGGTCGCCGCCGCATTGGCGATGGGCGGCGTGGTAGACGAGGCCGAGGTGGCGGCGCACAAGCTCGGCGAAGGCGTCTTGCGCGCCTTCGATGGCGTAGCGGTGGAGCAGCGAAGCGTCATCGTTCATGGGGCTTTACTCCATTAACAGCCGCCCGCGGCGGAACCGAACAGGGAAAGTTGCGCGGGAAGGAAACGAGACGGACGCTTACCGCGCGGACCGGGCGGGGCGCCCGGCTTACTGCCAGACATATTGCACGCCGGGCACGACGGCGCCGGCCGGCTGGCGGTCTTTGGGCGCGAGGCGAAGCGTCAGGTGGGAGTCGCCCAACCGGCTATCGGGCAGGATGGCGTCGGCGATGGCGCGCATGTCGGCGCGGGCCTCCGTTTCGTCGCGCGCGAAAACGACGAACGACATGGAGGCGAGCGGGCCGGGCTCCGAGCCGGGCGCGTAGGTGGCGATCCAGGCCTGGCAGGGGACGGCGGGGCCGCGAAGCTGACGCAGCGAAGCGAGGACGGCGCCGAAGAAGACCAGGGGCGGGGCCGCCTTGGGGCCGAGCGCGAGTTTGGTGTTGAGCGTGCCGAGCAGGTGTTGGCGGGCCTCTTCGTGGCGGCCCTGAAGCGTCGCGAGCCGACCGAGGGCGAGGCGCGCCTCGGGATAGTGTCCGAGCCGGGTGGCGGCCTCGTAGAGCGCCCAAGCGCGTTCGTTGCGACGGACATCCTCGTGTGCGGCGGCGAGCTGGATGTGGAGTCTGGCGTCTCCGGCGGCGGACCCGAGGAGGTGTTTCTCCATCGCTTCGGCGGCCTCGCTTTCGCCGCGCAGGAGGTGAAGGCGGACGCGGTGTAGGCCGAAATCGGAATGCGCGAGCATGGCGGCGGGCAGGCGTGAGATCCGGTCGGCGGCCTCCCGCACGTAGCCGCCGTCCAGGAGGAGGCCGACGAGGATCTGATTGGCGTCGAGGTCGTCGGGCGCGAGCGTAAGGGCCTCGCGGGCGCGAGCGAGCGCGGTCTGGCGTTTTCCCCGGCGTGCGGCGCAGGTGGAAAGGAGGAGGCGCAGATCGGCGTTGGCGGGGCGCAGTTTCACCAGATCGCTTAGGAGCGCCTCGGCGGTGGTGCAGTCGTCGAGAAGAAAGAGCGCCCAAGCGGAGGCCCAGAGCGTGTCGAGCGTGCACAGCCCGGTGCGGGCGCGGATGAAGCGGAGATTCCCGGCGACGAGCTCTCCTTGGCGGAGAGCGCCGGCGGCGATGACGAAGGCGAGCGCGCAGGGGAGAGATTTGGCGTTGGCGGCGAGACCGAGGCGGGCGGCGACGTGCGCCTCGAGAAAATCGCAGCGGCCGAGGGCGGCGAAGGCGCTTTCGTGGTAAAAGGCGACGACGGCTTTTTTCCCGGCGAGCGAGGCGCCGTCCTTTCGGAGCTCCGCCTCGATGCGCTTTTCCTCGGCGCCCAGGTTCGCGATGTCCGCCAGGCGATCAAGCCCCGCGCGCATGGCGGCGAAGGAGGGGACGGGGAGCGCGTGACGGTCCCGGTAGCGTCCGAAGCGGTAGAGCCAGCCGCCGCCGGCGATGCCGGCGAGCACCACTAGGAAAGCGATCAGGTTGAAGCCGTCGATGAAGGCGAACATCAGCCCGACGAGAGATCCGATGACGATGAGGACCGCGACCGCCTGGAGCGCCCTCGTCTCGGCGCCGGAGCGGATCTTGCGAGCGAGGCCGCGAAGCTGGTGGTCGTCGCGCGCCTCGAGCTTGGCGGAGAACGCCTCGATGGCGACGACGAGGCGGTCGGCGAGGGTGTCGGGGGCGAGGATGAGGCCGAGAGCCGAGGGGGTGTTTGCGGGTGCGAGCGCGGGCGCGGCGATCGTGTCCGGGCTCGAAGGCAGCGCAGCGAGCCGGTCACGGATCGAAGGGTGGGTGGAGTAGGGATCGGTGTCCGTGTCGACGCGGGCGGAGGCTTGGGTCGAGCCGGCGGCGATCTCGGAGAGGAGCCAGGAGGCGTAGCCTTGGCCGAGCTGGAGCTTGGCGACGCGCTCATGCCAGCCGAGGCGTCCGGTGATTTCGGCGAGACCGTGCAGTTTGCCCAAGGCGGAGCGAAGCGGGGCGGCTCCGCAGAGCGTGGCGGCGCCCAGATCGGCCTCGAACTCGTCCTGGCGGGAATAGGCGGCCACGAGGCGCGCGGCGAGCCGCGTGCAGGCGTCGGCGCCGGAGAGGCACGCGGCGCCGGTGGCGGAGCTTTTCTTCGCGACGCGAAAGGCTTCCTGGCGGTTGGAGAGTTCGTTGGTGAGGCGCCCCATGCGGGCGAGCCCGCCTTTGAGCCAGCGGGTAAGCCCGCGGCGCACGAGCTTCGCGTGGACCATCTCGTGGGCGAGGACGGCCTCCACCTCCGATTCGTCCAGACCGGCGAGAAGATCGTAGCCGAGGCCGAGGCGCGTGGCGCGCGAGCCTTGCCGCCAGCCTCGAAGCTCGACCCAGGCGCCGACATTCATCTCGACCACGACCTCGCGAGGCACGGCGATGCCGAGCCGGCCGGCGAGCGAATCGAGCAGCGCGAACAGACGAGGGGCTTCGGCACGGGCCAGCGGCACGCGGCAGTTCTCGTCGGTGCCGAGCCAGAGGCTTCGCGCGAAGAGTTTGAACAGGCCGAAGTGGCGCTCGATGACGGGAGCGATGACGCCGAGCATGCCGAAGCGGGCCGCGCCGATGCCGACGAGCAACTCGAGGAGGATGAGCACCAGGAGCGCGAGCATCGCGACCGCCGAGAAGAGATAACACAGCGCGATGGTGGCGCTGGCGGAGACGATCAGGACAAACTTGGCGGAGCGGCCAAGCGGGCGCGCGACGTTACGGACCTTGGGTGCGGCGGTGGGACGCATACGGAGAGGGCATGCGCGACCGCGAGGCGGAACGACAGGAAAAAGCTTCCGTCGCGCGAGGCGCGGGGGCCGTGGCGATTCTCCTGCGCGAGCGCCGACGGGTTTGCTGGCGGCGCATTTTGAGCCGGTCGGCGACGCGTCTATTACGGCGGCGGGGTGCTTGCCTCGATCAAGGAGACGGTGATCGAGCCGGGGATCGGATTTGGCGTGACGCCGCGTTTGGGGAGTTGCGGCCACCAGACGGGGGCGTAGGCGTCATGCAGCGCGCCCGGTTTGTCGGTGCGAAACAGGCGCATGCCGACGCGCCATGGATGTTCGAGGCTTTGCGCGGGGATGCGGAAGGTGATCGATTCGAGCGGGCGAAGCGTTTGGAAACCGAGTCCCGTGCCGGACCAGTCGACGGAGTGTTCCTCGTTCCATTTTTTGCCGATGTATTCCTGTCCGAGATAAATCGGGGGAACGTCCTTTTCCTTGAATCCCCCGTAATACAAGACGGCGGTGGAGAGGTTGGTGAGAGTAAACTCGCAAGGATAGAAAAGGCCTTCGCGATAGGCGACCTCCAGTTTGACCCCTCCTTCGATGGGGGGCGTTTCAGGGTGGGCGTGGTCCGCCGATTTGAACGGCGGGATCGGGTCGGAATGAAAGACGGTTTCCGCTGTCTTGCCATCCGGGGTGGTCGACCGCAGGGAGAGCGCTATTCGCCAAGGCCGGGTTCCCGTGGGTGGCAGGGTATCGAGGGAAATAGTTTTCCCCGGGGGAAACTCATGCTGTCCCATGCCGACGCCGCACCATCCCGTTCGCTCGGGATGCCAGCGGTGGAATTTGAGCAACTCGAAGGCGTAGATCGGAGAATCGTCGGAGTAGCCGGAGAAGCCGAACAGTTCCGAGGAAGTGTTTTTGATTTCGAAGCAGGTTAGATAGCTCCCGGAGGCCGTCCATTTGTGTCCGACGGGGGTTATCGACACGACTTGCCGGGCGCTCAGGGGAACGCCCAGAAAAAGCCAGAGAAACCACAGCCGAAGCATTTTCATGCAGGGAGGGCGAATCGTGGCGCCTGCGGACGGGCGAGGTGGATGACTCTCTCCGCTCAGAGTCGGATCAACTCGGACGCGGAGGGGACGTCTTTGATGATCTGGGAGGGCTCGGGGCCGACGCCGAGGTAGCGGAGGTTCGGCAGGCGGCTCTCGTTGGGCCAGCGGTCGCCGTGGTAGGCGACGGCGAGCATCGAGCGGATCATGCCGCCGACATATTTGCGGGCGTTGACCGGGAGGTCGTTGAAATGGCGCACGCCCGAGATGTCCTCGGACCAGCCGGCGTATTTCTCGTAGACGGGGCGGAGAGACTTGCGGATGGCGTCGTTGCGCGGGACGTGGTGGTAGCGCTTGCCGGAGGCGTCTTCGTAGGCGACGCAGATGAGGAGCTCGCCGGTCCAGTCGCCGCGGTGGCTGAGGGCGTCGAGCTTGTTGATCATGACGTCCTGGAAACCGCCGTAGCGGAGGGCGTCGCCTTTTTCCACGGCGTCATACCAGCCGACCATGCGCTGGCGGCCGGTGGAGGTGCCGAACTCGAGTTTCTTGAGGAGGACGCTGAGCGGGTGCGCGTCGTCCATCTGGGTGAGGAAGACGTGGGTGCCGACCTTGGTGTCGTAGGCCTTGGCGACGCCGAAGGTGTGGATGGCCTGCACGGGGATGCCGGCGCTCTCGAAGAACTCGGGCGTGAAGGTGTGCGAGGCGGTGACGTTGGGCGAGAAGCCGTGGCGTTTGTCGAGCCAGTAGGCTTGCCCGAACTCGCCGATGATGGAGTGGCCGGCGTGGACCTCGCGGAGGATCAACTCGCGGACTTCGCCGACGTTTTTGGCGAGGCGCTGGCCGGCCTGCCAGTAGACCTCGGTGAGGACCTCGAGGTTGAGCGAGAAGGGCGCGGCGCCGCGGAAGCGGGTGAAGTCGAATTCGTCGGCGGTGAAGACGCCGAGCTCGAGGGCCTCGGCGTTGGCGCGGAGTTCGGCCTGGGTGAGTTTGTCGAAGAAGCCGGCGAAGGTTTCGGGCGAGACGCGGCAGACGTGCTGGATGGTGCGCAGGGCGCGGTCGGCGCGCTGGGCGAGCTTCTTGGCGTAGGCTTCGCGGGTGCCGAGGAAGTCGGCGTAGGTGATCTGCCACTGGCCGACCTCGTCGGCGTAGGCGGGGGTGATGCCGCGGCCGGTGGAGCCGCGGGGCTCCTCGGCGAGGACGTTGACGCGGTAGTCTTCCCACGCGAGGTCGAGGAGGCGGTGGGTGAGGTCGGAAACCATGGTGCGCTCGTCGAGGACGAGACGGGCGAGGACGTTGTAGCCCTTGCGCTCGAGGGGCTGGGCCTCCCACCAGGCCTTGCGCGGGTCGGCGACGACGCCGGCGCCGATGGCGAGGTGAGCGATGCCTTTTTCGACGACGCCGGAGGGGAGGAGGTTGAGCTTGATGCCGGCGGCGGTGTGGCCGGAGTTGGCGCCGCCGTTGACCTTCAGGACGACGGTGACGGGGTGGGCGGAGCCGCGCAGCTCGTGTTCGACCTCGGGGATGAGGCGGCCTTTGCCCTCGTCACCGAGGGAGATGCCGACGTCGGCGATGAGGCGGCTGGTGAAGGGGAGGAGCGGCATGGTGGCGTCGGGACGAAAGGGAAGAGCAGAAAGCCGCGGGGCGGGGTTTGGCCATGAAAAAGACA
>CBIHRE010000164.1:0-9383 GCA_966212385.1 uncultured Akkermansia sp.
CTCTGCCTTTCGCCAAGTTCCGCCGAAAAGGTTGAGCGTCTGGCTTAGATAGACGGGCGGGTCGAAAGGGAGGGTGGCCAAATTTGGCCACTCCATAAGCGGTCCTGCTGGCTGGCATCAGCCATGCTTGCGAGGAGGGCATGAAACTCCTCGGGCTTCTGGGCGTGTGGCTCTGGCTGGGGACGCTTCTCGCGGACGCGGGAGGCGGGGGGAAGGCGCGATTTCAAGTCGCGGTCGCCGACGATGCATCCGCGCATGAGACCATGGCCGCGGTTTCGGCGGCATCCAAAGCGGAGGCGGCGGACGCCGATTTCCCGACGACAGGCTTCGTTCCTCCGGTTCACCTTTCAGCGGGAGTTTTCCCACCACCGACCCTCGCGGGCGAAGCGTGGTTTTCGCTCGGGGCGATCCCGCGTCGCTTTCGGGTCGCTTGGCATTTCGGGCAGGGGCCGCCATCGCGCTCCGTGTCCTGAAACGAACCGCGCCGCAGCTTCATGCCGCGGCTTCGCCGTGGAGTTCCGCGGACCCTCCGGCCGGCCGGCTTTCTCCGGTCCTGAAATTGATCATCGAGTCTCGGTCGCTCGCTCGAGCCCGCAAACGCGAGCCGCACGTCCGAGAAAACATCAGACACCACCTCGTCATGTCCTTTCTTTCATTCCTCTCGTCCCACCGTCTCCATGCCACCCAGCGCCCTTGGATAGATCCGCTTCCCGTTCAACTCGACCTCATGCTGCACGAACTGCCGAGGGGCGAGTCCGAGGATATCTCCCCCGTGGAGAACTCGCTCGTCTCTCCCGAAGAGCGCGAATTCATCGCTCCCGCGCCACCGCCCGCGGTGTAGAATATCTCGCGAGAGACGCGGATCAGGCCGCCTCGCTCGGTCGGCCTGGATCGTGTTCGCCAGGCGAGGCGACAACTGGAGCGTCCTTCGGTCCGCGGCCTCGTCGCGGCGGCGAGGCGCGGGCGCTCGGTCAACAATGCGTATTTCAACTACGTTGTTTTACCGTCTCCACGAAGCCACTACACCGCTGCCGATCGCCGCACCCCCTTGCCCGGCGCGAGGCGCTTTACCCCGTTCTTTCCCTTTCGCTCCGATCCCGGGGCGAAGGCCGAAACCCTAGTTACCCTTTCCCCTTCGTCGGCGCCGCGCGCCCTTCGCCGGCGTGTCGAGCCGGTTCCCCGGCTTGATGCGTTTCGTGTTTGGACCGCGCTTCGCTCGCGTCGCGCGTGTGTGGATATCTCCGCTTTTCCATGCGCGCGGGACAAACGCTTCGCCGCTCCGCGAGGCTTTGCCGTGCCCTCCTCCTCTCCTGTCCGCCACCCCGGTGGATCGAGGCGGAGCCATGCGCGAACGGTGCCGACGGTTTCGGCCCCAGGTATCTTCCGTCGGCTTTCTTTTGGCCGCCGCCAGCCCGGCCGCGGCCCGTTCGCAGACCCCAACACCCCATATCCCATGAAAACGTTACGCCAAATCGCCCTGGCCTCGCTCGGGCTTTGTCTTGTTCCCCTGTTGTCCCTCGCGGCCGACGGCTACGGCCGCAACACCACCGGCGGAGGCAGCGGCGCCAGCGTGACCGCCACCACGGCCGCGCAACTGCGCACCTACGCCGAGTCGAGCACGGCTTATAACATCACCGTCTCCGGCACGATCGACGTCACCAGCGCCAGCGTGCGGGTGAAATCGAACAAGACCATCAAAGGCGCCAACACCTCCGCCACCATCAAGGGCTGCCTCGATCTCGGCAGCGGCGGGGTGAACAACGTCATCATCCAGAACCTCAACATCACCAATCCGGGCGGCGACGGCGTCACCTGCTGGGGCGCGACCAACGTCTATTGCACCAAGGTCAACTTCTACGACTGCGGCGACGGCTGCTTCGATATCTCGCAGGGAGCGAGCAAGGTCACCGTCTCCTGGTGCAAGTTCTCCTACCCGTCGCAGGCGGATCACCGCTTCTGCATGATCCTCGGCAATGTCGACGTCAGCCAGAACTACGAGACCACTCTTCATCACAACTGGTTCTCCAGCCGCTGCGACCAACGCATGCCCTCGGGCAGCTACAGCATGGCGCACGTCTACAACAACTACTTCAATTGCTCCGGAAACAGCTACTGCACCAACGCCCGCGCCGGCAGCAACTGGATCGCGGAGAACAACTATTATCAGAGCGTGAAGAGCCCCCTTTACGAGGAGGCCGGCGGCAAGATCAAGTCCTCTGGCAACACCTTCGCGAGCTGCACCGGCAACATCAACATCGCGACGGGCACGGGTTTCACGCTGCCCTACGGCTACACGCTCGACGCCACGTCCAACGTGCCGACCCGCGTCCAAGGCGGCGCGGGCAATCGCTAAGCTCACGCGCAAGACCCCGTATCCATCCACTCGCCCGGGTTCGTGGGCCGCTCAGGTTCGCGAACCTTGGGCCCTCCCTTGCGTCCATGTTTTCCCGATACGTCCCGATGGCTCTTTTTCCCGCTTTGCTGGCGTTTGCCGGAAGCGATGCCCGCGCCGCGGGCGAGGCGTCGTCTTTCGAGGCCTTGGCCCGGCTCGATTTCCCCGCGCTCAAGCAGGAGCTGGAACGCGCGGGCTGGCCCGCCGTCCACGTGCAGGCTTTCCTTAACGCCGAGATCCAGCGACGGATTTGCCCGCCAGATGCACCAAAGCCGGAGGATTTTCGCCCCTTCGAATTCTGGCGCACCGGTCCCGACGCCGAGCCCTTGGCTCACCTCAACACCCCCGAGCGCCAGGCCGAGCGGGCTCGTCGCGAGGAGGAGGCGAGGCTGCGGTTCGATTCTCTCTTTCCCCCTTCGGAACAGAGCGTCGACAAGCTCATGCTCGCGTGGGAGGAGCAACGCCGCTGGGGCGCCGTTCCCGAGAAAAAACGCCCCGCCGTGGCGGCGATTCTCGCTGATGCGGAGAAGCGGCGCTTCGAGCTTCTGAACAGCCGCGGGGGCATGCTGACCGCGGAGGAACGGACGCAAGTCCGCGAATTCTCCGAACACGCGCGCGGGGAACTGGCCAACCTGCTCACGCCGGAGGAGCTGCTCGACTACGACCTGAGAAACTCCGCCACCGCGAACCGTATGCGTGCCGAGTTGGACAACTTCCAGCCCACGCGCGACGAGTTCCTCGCGATCTTTCGTCTGAGGCACGGCCTCGAGCTGGCCTTCGATCACGAGCCACCGGGGCATGATGAAGAAGTCGAGCGGCGACGGGCCGTGTCTGCGGCCGCGGTCGACAAAGCCGTCGCCGAGCTGCTCGGTCCTGAGCGCTACGACGACTATCGCCTAAGTCTTCAGCCCGCCTGCCAGACCTTGCAATTCGACGGCCGCTTCGCCCGCAGCGACGCCGCCACCGTGCGACGGCTCTACCGCTCGCTTCTCGTCACGCAGGCCGGTCTCCGGGAGGTCGAATCGCAACCCGAGGCCGAGCGCCCGGCTCGCGCCGCGGAGCTCAAGCGCGGCCTCTACGAGCAGTTCCGCCTCGTTCTCGATGAGGAAGGCGCCCGCCGCTACCTGCAAGAGCAGCAGCTCTGGCCCTGAGCATCGATCCCTTTGACCGCCGCCATGCCGGCGTCGGTCACTTCGAAAAACACCCCAACAACAACACCCCATGACCACGTTACGTCGTTACGCCCTGAGCCTGCTCGGGCTTTGTCTCGCTCCCCTCGTCTCCCACGCCGCGGACGGCTACGGCCGCAACGCCACCGGTGGAGGCTCCGGCGCTTCGGTCACCGTCACGACCGCGGCCACGCTCCGGCAATATGCCGAATCCAGCACGGCCTATAACATAACCGTCTCCGGCACGATCGACCTCGGCGCCAGCGGCCGCGTCAACGTGAAGTCGAACAAGACGCTCAAGGGCGCCAACTCCTCCGCCACGATCAAGGGCACGATCAACCTGAGTTCGGTGAACAACGTCATCATTCAGAATCTCAACATCACCGCCAATACCGGCGCCCCCGCCGAAAACGACGGCGTCTCCATCAACGCGTCGACCAACGTCTACGTCACCAAGTGCACGATCTACGACTGCACCGACGGCAACCTCGATATCGCCAAGGGCTCCGACTACGTGACCGTCTCGTGGTGTAAATTCTACTACACTCGCGACAACGGCCATAACTTCTCCAACCTGATCGGCTCCTCCGACACCGACACCGGCGGCTATCACCACACCTGGCACCACAACTGGTGGAGCACCGGCTGCAAGCAGCGCATGCTGGCCGACCGTTTCGGCCCCTGCCACATGTATAACAACTACTGGAACTGCGCGGGCAACGACTACTGCACCACCGCCCGCAACGTCACCCAGATGCTCAGCGAGAACAACTACTACGAGGGCGTGAAGAACCCCCTCGCCAAGGAAGGCAGCGGCAAGCTGAAGACCTCGGGCAACGTATTCGTGAACTGCACCGGCACCCAGATCACGAGCAACGACAGCGTATTCACGCCAAACTACGGCTACACGCTCGACACCGCCGCCAACGCCAAGACCCGCGTCCTGGCCGGCGCCGGCAACCGCTGATCGGTCTTAGCCCTCTATTCCCGCCAACGACGGCGCGCGGAGCCAAGCTCTCGCGCGCCGTCCGGCGCCGCCGCCGTTCCGCGGGAAACACGTTGTTCCGTTTTCGTTCACGCTCCCATCGCACCCATGGCCTCTTTCTCTCCTTCCAGGCTCCTTTTCCGCGGCATGACCGCCGGAAGCCTCATCGTGATCGGTTTTTTCTTGGGGAGGCACGCCGCTGCTCCGGGGCCGGTGCAAGCGCCAGACCTCTTGGACGCCCGTCCTCCGCTCGGGGCTGCGCGAGCGGTTTTGCCCGGCGGGACGTCACTCGCGGGGCTGAAGGACGAATCTGGCGCGAGCCGCCACGCAACCACGGAAGTCGCCCAAGCTTGGGACGCGTTCCAGCGCGGGCCGTGCACGCCCGCGTCCGAAGCAGCGATGAGCGACCGGCTCAAAATTCTCGCGGCCACCGATCCCGCCCTGGCCTTGCAACTCGCGCAAGCCGCCGCCACCCCGCGCCAACGCGAAAATTTTCGCAATGCGGTGCTGCAGGGCTGGGCCACCCGCGATGCCGAGGCAGCCGCCAAGTGGACGCTGGCGAATGTCCGCTCCGAAGAGCGTCGCGTCGCCATCGAGGCCATTGCCGCCGGTGCGATCGACCGTCCCGAGGAGGCCGTTCGCGCCTTTGCGTGGTTGATGACGGCGGACCCGAGGTCCGTCGGCGACCACGGCAACGCGCTCACCTTTGCCTTCGCCCACGCGGGCCAGTTTGAAATCGCGTCGCGCTTCGCCGCCGACGGCCCGGCCGAGCACCGCGCCGCGTGGCTTTGCACCGTCTTTAACCAATGGGCCGTCTACCAGCCGCAGGCTTCGCTCGCCGCCGTCGCCCAAATCCCTGACCCCGCCGCGCGCGGCGAAGCCATGCAGGGAATCGTGGCCGGCTGGAGCTCCAGCGATCCGGCCGGCTTGGTCTCCTATGCGCAGACCTTGCCGGCGGGCGAGACGCGCCTGAACGCGCTCCGCGACGGGCTTTCCCAGTGGGTTTATCGCGACCCGAAGGCCGCCACCGAGTGGATGGACAGCCACGATCCGAATCCCGATCTCGACGCCGGCGCCGCCGCCGTCGCGGTGCTGCCCGCGCTCGTCGAGCAGAAGCCCGACATCGCCGCGAGTTGGGCGGAGAGCATCACCGACCCCGAGCTGCGCATCAACACCCTGCTCGACCTGATCCGAATCTGGGGCGCGCGCGACCCCACCGGAGCGCGTAACTACGTGGCCACTACATCGGCGCTGCCCGCCGACCGGCGAGAACTCGCTCTTTCCTCTCTCCAACCCTCGCCCTGACCGCCTGCGCGGTCGCGGTGCGGCGCTCCGGAGTTCCAACCCCCAGACCCCAACCCAAAATGAAACGTTTGATCCCGATCCTCGCGGTGGCCGCCCTCGCGCCCGCCGCTTTCGCCGCCACGCGCAGCGTGCCATCGCAATACTCCACCGTCCAAGCCGCGGTGAACGCCGCCGCCTCGGGCGATACCATCAGCATCGCCAACGGGACCTACACCGAGCAGGTCGTCATCCCCTCCGGCAAGAACAGCCTCAAGATCGTCGGCGCCAGCCAGACCGGCGTCATCATCACGGCGGGCCTCAACCAGAAGGCGATGGTCGTAAATGGCAACGACACCACGTTCTCGTATCTCACCATCCGAAACACCGCCGGGCTCACCGCGGGCAACACCAGCCAGGCCGTGATGGTCTATGGCAGCCGCACGGAATTCTACCGCTGCTACATCAACGGCTCGCAGGACACGATCTACCTCGGCGGCGGCCCCAATTATTTCGCCCTGAGCGAGGTTCGCGGAAGCGTGGATTTCATCTACGGGGGAAGCGCGTCGTTCTTCACCTCGTGCAACATCCGGCAGGTCCGTCCGACCGGCGGCCCCGCCACCGCGCCCAACACCGCGCAGTCGCAGACCTACGGCCTCGTGTTCAGCAGTTGCACGTTCAACAGCTCGAGCGGGGTCGCCGCCGGCAGCTCCACGTTCATGCGCCCCTGGGGCCCCTATGGCCAGACCGCCGTCATCAACTGCACCGTGGATGCCAGCATCTCCGCCGCCGGCTGGAGCGCCTGGGATGGTCGCGAGGCCACTTGCCGCGCTTACGAATACGGCACCAAAAACACGTCCGGCGGCACGGTTAACCTGGCCAGCCGATCCTCCTGGGTCGTGCGCCTGAGCTCGTCGCAGGCCGCCGCCTACACCCGGTCCAACGTGCTGGGCGGCTGGACGCCCCCCATCCTCTGAGCCCCGCCGGGCGCGCCGCCACGCGTCGCTCCTTTTTCCGCGTCCTGGTCGCTTTCGCGCAGCCAGGACGCGGCTTTGAAAACCACAAAATACCCCGCCCAAACATGAAACGTCTGCTCTCCCTACTCGCGCTGGTCGCGCTCGCGCCCGCCGCTTTTGCCGCCACGCGCAGCGTGCCGTCGCAATACTCCACCGTCCAGGCCGCGGTGAACGCCGCCGCCTCCGGCGACACCATCAGCATCGCCAACGGCACCTACACCGAGGCGGTCAACATTCCCAGCACCAAGACCGGCCTTAAGCTCGTCGGAGCCAGCCAGACCGGCGTCGTTCTCCGCGTCACCACCGCCTCCCAGATCGCGCTCACGGTGAACGGCACGGACACCACCGTCAGCTACATGACCATCTCCAACACCGCGGGCGAAACCGCGGGCCAGGCGCTCGCCGTTCGCGTGAACAGCAAGCGCGTCGAGTTCTACCGCTGCTACATCCTCGGCTGGCAGGATACTCTCGGCGTCTGGGACGGCGCCGTCGCCTATTTCAAACTCTCCGAGATCCGCGGCAGCGTGGATTTCATCTACAGCGGCGGCACCGCCTTTTTCGAGAGCTGCAACATCCGCCAGATCCGCAGCACCGGCGGTCCCGCCACCGCGCCGAGCACGCCGCAGTCCGTGACCTACGGCCTGGTGTTCAGCGCCTGCACCTTCAACCGATCGAGCAACGTGGCCAACAACAGCTCCACCTTCATGCGCCCGTGGCGTGACTATGGTCAGACCGCGATCATCAACTGCTCGGTGGACAGCCACATCACCGCCGCCGGCTGGAGCGCGTGGGACGGCCGCGAGGCCACCTGCCGCGCCTACGAATACGGCACCAAGACGCTCGCCGGCGCAACCGTGAATCTGTCCACCCGCGCCTCGTGGGTGAAGCGACTGACCTCGGCCGAGGCCGCTACCTTCACGCGTTCCAACGTCCTCGGCGGCTGGACGCCTCCGCTGCTCTGAGTGTTGCGCCGCCGGTATGCGCGGGGGACGGTGGCGCCCTCCGCGCACGAGTGGTCATTTTCTACGGCGGAAGGACTTGAGGTGCGCCTGACATCGCGACCAAGAGAACCCTGATCGCGGGGGCGTTTAGCAGCTGCGCCGATGTGCGAGGGGCGTCGCGTCGCGCATGGCGCGGGCGAGAAGATCGACTTCGGTGGACGGGTTCCCGGGCGATGGTGTGCGTGCGGAGACGTGGTGAGCGCGGACGCGGCGAGCGTGTTCGGCCGCTGTTTCCCAGTGGGGCAGGAATGCGGAGGGAATGACGCAGCGAGCGATTCTTTCGTTGGTGGAGTATCTTCCGTCGCCTCCCCGTTCCTTGAGCGAGGTTGATAGCGCGCTTTTGGCGGCATCGCCGTTCAGGAGATCGGTTCGAGTCGTATAGCCGAGGTGGAGAAGAAGCCAGAACTCGAAGCACGGGGTCGAGTGTGCGAGACGGACCTTCTTGGCGCTGGCGAGTTGGACGACGTCGTTCCAGATTTTATTCCGCTTCGCCACGTCCGTGTCTATCACCGCCCAGACTTGATCGTAATGCGCGGGCTCGTCGGCCGGCAGGGCACCTCGGGCGTGAAGACGCTTTTGTTCCTCCGCCAGTCGTGCGGCGGTTTCGATGACGTGGCGAGGATCGGAGGTGTCGCCCGAGGTTATGCGGACGCTGGCGGCGGAGAGCTTGAGTTGTCCTTTTAGGGCGGAGAAGTAAACGGGCTCCGTGACGGTGCCTTCGGTGACTATCAGCAGGGCGTCGCCCGGGCTGGCAAAGGCGGGTCGATCGGACTCCCGCGCTTTTCGTTCTAGGCTCAGGTCCCGACGTTGTTTCCAGGGCGGGATGGGCGACGGTTCCTGTTCAGGCACCGGTGGCCTCCTCTTTCGGCTTGGTCGGCTCGTGCAGCAGGTGGTCGGGGACGAAGGGGATGCCGCCGTAGCGACCGGCCATGTAGCCGCGGACGAGCGATTCGTCCTGGCGAGGTTTGTAGTCTGTGAGGGGATACAAGTGGGCGGCGCCTTCGTCGTTTTTGTCCGTGAACCAGACCTGGTCGCGCCGCAGGAGCGTGGTGTCGAGCAGCAGCGGGTTGTGCGTGGTGAAGATGATCTGGGCGCCGAGCGGATTGTCGGTCTCGCTGAAGAAGAGACGTAGCAGCGCGCGGACGAGGAGCGGGTGCAGACTGGTGTCCATTTCGTCCACGCAGGCGACTTGGCCACGCTTAAGGATCGTTAGAAATGGGCCTGCGAGGGCGAAGAGACGTTGGGTGCCGGCGGATTCGAGGTTCCAGTCGAGCGGAGCAGTCTGATTGTTCGTTCCTTTATGGAGGAGTTGAATTTTTATCGAGTCAGGACTGCTGGATAAGACCCGTTGCCGCATCTCCTCTTTTTGTTGATCCGGAAAATCTAATACGACTTTTGCAAGCCACTTGGTAAACGTGGTATTTTCCTTAGCTGTAGCCGCTACAATTCCTGTGTCTGCTTCGCGTAGAAGCGCAGTAATGTTGCGCGACATATCGCTTTGAGTTAACAGTTCGCAGGCAGTGAAATAGGTGCTCATCT
>CBIHRE010000165.1:0-9281 GCA_966212385.1 uncultured Akkermansia sp.
AGCGACCTCCGCCGGGCCTTGCGCTGTCCAGCGGAAGACGATGCGCCATTGGTCGTTCACACGGATCGAGTAAAGCCCGGCCAAGTCGCCTTTGAGAAGCTCCAGTCGATTGCCGGGCGGAACGGACATGTCCTCCAGGCGGCCCGCGCGGTTTAGCTGGATGAGTTTCCGCAGGGCGATGCGCGCGATGCCCGAGAAGCGACGGTTCTTCTCGGAGTGGAAAAGCTTTTCCGTATCGGCATCGGCGAAGGACTGGATCATGCGCTGGCCGAGGTGAAGAACGAGTCTGTGAAGATGTGGAGGAAAAAACGTGGCGTCTGCAGCGGGCTCGGCTGTCTAAACTCGCTCCGACTCCATGGTCTGGAGCGCGTTGTCTGGCGTGACGGGCTTTTGGGGGCGACGGCGGAGGGCGACGCGGACTTGGGAAAGATCGAGCGAGGTGTCGTATTTCTCGATGAGGGCGAGCAGTTCGGCCTGGGTCGCTTCGAGTTGGGGTTTGAGTTCGCGGTTCACCCATCCGGCCAGGTGTTTCCAATCTCGGCCTTGCTGCTTCAGGCCTTGGATCATGGCTTCGTCCTGCTCAAGACGGCGCTCCAAGATCCGGGACAGCTCGCTCAGCGCCCCGATTTTGGCGGAGCGGCGGATCTCCTGTTTTTGCAGACGCAGGGAATTGAGAGCCAGGGCCAGCCCGAGGATGGTCAGGACGGTCTGGAGCAGGGAGAGTTGATATTCGGACATCGGTAGGCGTGGACGGAAAAGACTGTGATGCCACCGGCTAGGACTTTAACCGCGGATGGCACGGATGGGCGGATGGATCGGATTGTCTCCGTGATTATCCGTGCGGCCGTGGTCGAAAATTGGAGGGCCGAGAAACAAAGGTTATCAGGTATTGGTAGAACGAGGCCCGGGGGCGGACCATTAATCGCGACTTACGATAGATCGGGGAAAGCCTAAAAATGATGCAAGTTAGTCATAGATTTGACTAAAAAATAGACGGATACGCGACTGGGTGGTTTGTAACTATATTTCGACAAGTTGGTTGTTGTTTGACCTGACTCTTAAACGATAGCCGAGGCTAAACGCACTTAGCGGCTTTGCCTGCGGCTCATTAACCCATCCGTCCAAACGTAACGATGTCCAAAAACAACCTCGTATCCGCCACGCTCACGGCTGCCGACGTGCAGGCCGTTTCCGATGCCATCGCCACCATTCGCACCAAGCTGCCCTTCCTTGTGGATCTGGGCCTCCAGGAGAAGCGCCGCCTGCTCAAGATGGGCGACGGTTCGCGCGCCTTTGTCGAGAAGGCGCTGGCTGTCGCCCAGTCGAATCCGCAGGTATTCCCGCCGTCCTTCGATGTGGCGGAGTTTGCCCGCGACTGGGCCTTGTGGGCTCAGCTGGGGCCCTTGGCCACGCAAGTGACCCAGCTGGCCGAACTGGTCGACGACACTCAGATCGCCTTGGGCAGCGATTTGATGAACGCCGCCGTGACCGCCTACGGTTTCCTGAACCAAGCGGAGGCGGGTGGCTTGGAGGAGGTGCGCGCGGAGCTGGGGAAGCGTTTCGAGAAGCGCGGTAGCGCGGGTCCCGCCACTCTGGCGGCCCCCGTGGCCGCTCCCTCCGCGGCAGCCGCTTAAGCGTAGGCAACGACTCAAAGATGAGCAGCCCGGCCTCATCGGCCGGGCTTTTTTGTTCATGCGTGAGCGTGGAGAACTCACCGGTGAGTAGCCGGACACTCAACCGTGAGTAGGCGGAGACTCACCGGCGAGTCCGCGGGGTATCACAGTTGAGTAGGCGGCACCTCAACTGAGACTGCGCCTACTCACGCGTGAGATGGTCGGGCCTCACCGTTGAGATCTCCGATACTCAACTGTGAGTCGGCGAGAGACTCGGTTGAGTATCGGGCACCTCAGCGTTGAGTAGCTGGAACTGAAGCGTGAGCAGGCGCCGCAGAGGGCAAGTGAGGGTGGGAGCGGGCGTAGATCCGTTCAAAAAGTAGCGGCATGACCCCGGTGGCCTGCGCTGCCGCGCCTAGATTAAAGTATCACGCCTTTGCCTTGCGCAAAAAACCTCAGCCAGTAGAGTTAGGCTCGATTATAAATGAATGAAAGATAAAGCCAAAGCCATCGAGTTATTGAAGAAGCTGCAGGAAGAGGGGAATGGATACTCTAAAAGTCACTACAATGATCCTGCTTTTGGAAAGTGGCTCTTAAAAGTAAAAACAACTTTAGAAAACCTTTTTGGGGCGGAGTCGATAGCCTCAAAAGACTTTAAGATGGTTAGATTCTTGGGGCACCATGGAGAAGACCCTGACGCCTTCCGCGACGGACTTATGCGTGCAGAGGCAAACATTGAGGCGCGGATACACGAAATAGAGAATTTCTGGCCCGACACTTCGCCGGTGGTGCCCCCTGATGCGATTGTTACGCTCCAGCGGATTTTTAGTCGATTTCATTCCGCAGCTCGGCAATTGAGAAACCGACATGGAGACCGTTCAACGTTGACCATCGTAGACGAATTCGACGTGCAAGACCTTCTGCACGTTTTTTTGAAACTCCATTTTGATGATATCCGGCCCGAGGAAGGAACTCCTAGTCGAGCCGGCGGGGCCTCTAGGATCGACTTCCTTCTAAAGAAAGAGCGGATTGTGGTTGAAGTGAAGAAAACTCGGTCCTCGTTGGGTGCGCGACAAATCGGGGAGGAATTAATTGTCGATAGGGAACGCTATCAAGCCCATCCAAGCTGCGACCGTCTAGTTTGCTTTGTGTATGACCCGGAGGGAATAATTGGGAATCCGAGAGGATTAGAGAACGATTTAAACAAGGGCACTACACCAATTACCAATGTCTTTGTCTTTCCTGATAATTAAGGAGCGGACGCGTGACGAAGTTGCCGAGATTGTTTAGCGGACAATTTTCCTCACTCGTCATTGCTACGCATTCGCTTCCTCGTCAGTTTGCGCGCCGAGGAGCGGCGCCGACTGGCAAGGCGGTCGCCGGCGCGCAGGCCAATCTACAGATATTTCTGCCGGGCTTCGACGTGGCGGAGTTTGCCCGCGACTGGGCGCTTTGCGCGCAGCTCAAGCATGTCGCGAGCGACAATCGTCGGTCGGTCTATCTAACAGCAATCGGCCTGACCCCATTCGCTTGGCCTGCTTTTCAGCTCGGTCGAAAATTAAGCAAGTGGTAATGCTATCGGTCCTTTCATAGTGAATCCGAGATGAAAGTGGACAATCGAATTGGGCGCGCCCCGGAAGTCGCTGGAATATCCGAGGACATCAACCTGTAAATCAGCAGAATAGATCAGTAATCGCGGGGGATTGTTTTTATCCGTGATCCTGCCTTCAATCACATGAGGCAGGCCATTCGAGTTTAGTAATTTACACCTAACAGCGTTACGTATGTCATTGTCGATGGAAGCTCGTCGTAATGCCATGAAGTAGGCGTCGGAATTTGAATAATCTTTGGCCAGGAATGATATGACTCCCGCCATGAAAATCCAAGTGGGGTCGTTTGAATAGTTGTCGCTGTTAAGCACTGCTTTTATGTCGCCATTGCACGCCTCAAAATCGTATTTCGTTCCACTTCCCTTGATCATCTTCCAACGAAATTCATTCTCGATGCGGCATGCTACAATTGCAGGAAGCGGCTCAAGCCCTAAATTGGTTATTCTCGAGCACAGCAACCTTGCATAGTCGTCTACCTTCTTAAACTCGGAGTTCTTCTCACTTTCTGCTGCAGATGATGCTAATGTTCGCAAAACAAGTAGGGCCGCACTCTGGTCGCCGGATTCTAGTAACTGTTCTGCCGTAGTTTTCGCCTTTGGTATATCGGCGATGGAGGTAATAAGTGTGTTCCGTATGCCTCTAAAGAAATCTCGATCGTTACTGTGACGACTCGGGCTAATGCAAAGCGGATCTAATATGGTTATCGCCTTTTCCGCAATTTGATTTGCTTGGATAGAGCATTTGGTTGAAAATGAGGGGGATGAGCTTCTGGTTTGATTTGCTAGCTCAATTAGCGCGTTCGCTTGCGTATGATAAGCGTGCCAGTTAATTCTGCCCTTTCCTAACGCTTTCTCGATATGCCAAAATATATCAGCAGTTACTGATACTGGATCAACGGAACCTGCTTTAATGGCACGTGCAAGTGCGGCGGCGGCTGAAGTGTGGATATTTTCGGTGGAATCATCATTGTCGGACCGCTCTCCGTTGGACTTTTTGAGTATCTCGGTAAGTTCCTTGTGCACCTCAAGCGAGTCGGCGCCAAGGTGGGATCGTGCGATCGATCGATGGTGCTCAACGATACCGAGCCTTAGCGGGCACGCGCGTATCGCACGGTCGTAGAGCTCTGTGATCTGTTCTAAACTGAAGCGCTCTTCAAGTTGCTCTCGCCGGTCGACCAAGATCCACTTGATAAACTCAACATACTGCGGCTGAGCCGAGTCGCAGGCTGAAAGTAGTTCGCAAAGAATTCTGTATTCTCCTGAGAAGCCCCCATCCGGCCCATTAATAAAACGAAGAAGGACTTGTGTAACAATTTCGTTTCGGTTCCGGTAAACAAAAGTGTTTGCGCTAGCTACAAACTCCTCAACTAACCGACCCCAAACGGGTTTGTTGTTATCGCATTGTGCTGTCCATTCGGCGTAGGTTATTCCAAGTGCTCCCACCAAAACCTCTGTGGGCACCGGAATTCTTCCTAGGCCAGCGCAAACCGTAACATATTCGTATGCTTTACGAACTATCTTGGTGGCAGATCCCGAAACCGCTTGCGCAATCTTAGTGATAGTGAATTCTAACCCACCAAGCCTAAAGTATTCGTTGGAAAGCGAGTTGAAAAATACCTCTCGGGTTTGTGGGAGCAAATACCATAGAGCGCAGAGAACGTCTCTTCCGCTTCCTTGTGGGATCCGTCCAAGCTCTCGTTGCGCTGCTTCTTCGTTCTGTGCGACCCCTAGTTTGACAAGATACGCAGGGAGCTTTTCCCATTCTGCCTCAGAAAATTTTTCTGGGAAATTGAACTGGCGATTGGAGGAGCGGTCGTCGGGGAGCTGTTTATGTATGGTATCGGTTTTTCTGCGGCATGAAATTACCTTCCATTGCAAGTTAAGCCCAGCCATCACACCAACCACTTGATCCGGGTCGATACCGCAGGCAACGGGATCATCGATAAAAATGAGTGTCCTGATATCGTTTTTCCTTACGCATTTCGAGATCGTGGGTGCGAGTAACCCAAGATTGTTGCCTGATAATTCACCGTATCCACGCCTCAGCCAGAGGACGAAATAGCCTTTATTAGCCAGTTTGAAAGCCGTCGATTTCAAGCTAACCGATTTTCCGCAACCAGCCTCACCGAGGACTTCATAAATTTCTGCAATGGATGCCCATTCTTCATGGATGAATGCGGTTAGGGCGTCTTCTGCATCTCTTGGGAAGTTTAGTTCCAAGCTAAAAGGAGACCAATCTAGAGACGCCGGTCTGAAGAGCGCCTCTAGATTTTTACGCCGTTCGGTGGGATTGGGTGTAATTAGCTGTGATGGTGGGACGGCATACGCGAAGTCTGATACAGGGCGCAACTCATTGTATGCTATATCGGCTGTTCCCTTAAATGCGAAAAGTGGCAGTTCGTGGATTTCGCGGTTTTGCTTGGATAAGTGGGTTAGAAGTTGCTTGTGATCAGATTTTACTGCGTAGATTTCAACTAAGCCCTCTGCTAAATTCAACAATCGCGCGGATTGTAAGCATGCATCAGTTTCAAGAAAGAAGAAGCGCGTTGGACAGCGGGGGTGGAGAGATGCTAAGGCATCAAAGAAATCAATAACTCTATCTACAATTGTCGAAGTGCCAAGGCATACCACCGGATTCGATTTAACAATATCACCTAGGCCGTGTAAGAATCTCGGCCATTTCCGCTTTCTTGTAAGGTATTCGGCCCCGTTGGATGGGACGCGACGACTGGCAGCAACCTCACGTAGGTCTCCCATCAGTGAATAGTATGGCAAGGTATTTAACGGAATGCTGCTCGTTGGCTCGTTTATTGTTACTAAATGCCAGCCTGTAGGTTCCTTATCTAACGTCGTTGCTATGTCAGATCTTAGATTTAGATCTAGCGTAAGGGAAATAACAGCGCTCCAGCTCGATTTTGCTATCGGCTCTGCCATTTCGCTACTTTGCCGCGGGATTTTTAAGAATTGTTCGATTTCCTTTTTTAGGTCGAGTTGGTCGGCTGGAATCGCTCTCGCAATTTCGTCGGCTAATTCCATCCAATTTGATGAGGCTTTATTGATCTTTGCTTTTACTTTTAAGTATGCCGCCAGATCCTCTTCCAGAGTCGGATAAGTTGATGCGCCTGGGCCGAATAGCAGCGCGGGGTCTCCGCCTGTAAGGCTTCGGGCCTCTTCTGGGGTAATGAAATTAATGCTCATAACTCAATGGTGAAAACTGGTTCGGTGGCAAGTTGCACTATGCGGCGTGTTAAATCGGATCTAGTGGAGGTGTTCTTTAAGATGGTCTCAACCGAATTGGATAAGTTGGCCATGAATGCTCCTGTTGCTAGCCTAGGTAAATGATAGCATTGTAATAGTGCTGGCCGCTCAGACGAACTACGCTTCCCTACTAACAGTGTGTCAGGAGCAATACATAAAACGAAGTCCAATACTGCCTGTTTATTGAGAAGCTCTTTGAATAATTTCTTTTTCCGAGTGAAGAAATCAAGTTCTGCTGTCTCACTTTTATGGCTAGCGTTTGTGTAGAAGAAGATGGCGCACGTTGCTTGATGGAATCCGAGCGCATCACTTGATGAAATCGCTGTCTCTAACGCGTCTTTCAGCGAAGGTCCGGTTAATGTGGACTTCACGTGGATATGTGCGACTATGCCTTCTGGTGGTGATATTATAACGTCAGCGCTGGTGAATACGCGGGAGTTGATTCTTGAGTCTGTTATAATGATGTCTATTTCCCTCGAGACTTTTTCCGGCTCTGTAATTGGAAGAATGAAGCCGGAGTTTATTTGGCATACAGCAGGTATGTGTTCGCTAATGAACTGCTTTAGTATGTTCTCTTTATGGCGACCATCTGTTAGCCAGTGCTTGGATCCGATCAAGTCACGAACTTGGTCGGACTTCGATAGGAGCTGCGTTGACCACGACTCCAGAAACTTGCGGGTGTTGCTTTGCATGCGTGATGGACGTGGAGCTCGTTTGAAGGCGCTTCGGCTAGACGAGGGCTACCGTCGAAGTGTGGTAGAGGAGAAGGGTGTTGGCTGCGCGATTCCTCTTAGGTGTAACGCCCGTGGCAAGCGTGCAGCGCCTAAGCGTCAAAGATTTACAATTTGAGCCTTTTGGATCTTGCCTAGGCTAAGACATCGGCAAACGAAAAGCCCCGGCGTTGAGCCGGGGCCGGAGAGGGCGGAACTGCGCTAGGAAAGCGCTCCCTAGCTTCAGAAGCGCGGGAAGCCGCCGCCGCCGGGGCCGCCTTGGCGCTTCATTTGTTCCATTTGGCGCATGAGCTTTTTGCCGCCGCCGCCTTTCAGCATCTTCATCATTTGCTGCATTTGCTGGAACTGCTTCAGGAGCTGGTTCACCTCGACGACTTTCACGCCGGAACCGTTCGCGATGCGCATGCGGCGGCTGCCGTTGAGGATGTCGGGTTTTTGGCGCTCCTGCTTGGTCATCGAGAGGATGATGGCCTCGGTGCGCTTCATGCCGCTCTCGGCGGCGTCTTCGTCGATCTTCATGCCGCTCATGCCGGGCATCATGCCCATGATGCCGCCGAGGGAGCCGAGTTTCTTGATCTGCTGCATCTGCGCGAGGAAGTCCTCGAGGGTGAAGTCGGCCTTGCGCATCTTCTCGGCCATCTTCTCCGCCTCTTTCTGGTCGATGACTTCGGCGGCTTTTTCGACGAGCGAGACGACGTCGCCCATGCCGAGGATGCGGGAGGCGAGGCGGTCGGGGTGGAAGAGATCGAACTCGGAGGTCTTTTCGCCGGTGCCGACGAATTTGATCGGGACGCCGGTGATGGACTTGATGGAGAGGGCGGCGCCGCCGCGGGCGTCGCCGTCGAGCTTGGTGAGGATGAGGCCGGTGAGCTGGAGGGCTTCGTGGAAGGTCTTGGCGACGTTGACGGCTTCCTGGCCGAGGGCGCCGTCGGCGACGAGGAGGACCTCGTCGGGCTGGATGCGGGCGCGGAGTTTTTTGACCTCTTCGATGAGGTCGGCGTCGATTTGGAGGCGTCCGGCGGTGTCGAAGAGGATGAGGTCGGCGCCGGCGGCCTTGGCGGCGGCGAGGCCGGCTTCGCCGATGGCGGGGACGTCCTTCGAGGCGCGGTCGGCGTAGAAGCCGAGTTCTTCCTGCTTGGAGAGGATCTCGAGCTGGTCGATGGCGGCGGGACGGTAGATGTCGCAGGCGACGGTGAAGGGCTTGTGGTAGCCTTTCTTTTTGAGGAGGCGGCCGAGCTTGGCGGTGGAGGTGGTTTTGCCCGAGCCGTGGAGGCCGACCATGAGGACCTTGAGGGGGCGGGCGGCGGAGAGGGCGGTGGAGCCTTCGCCTAGGAGGGCGACGAGTTCGTCGTGGATGATTTTGACGATCTGCTGGCCGGGGGTGACGCCTTTGAGGACTTCCTGGCCGATGACCTTGGTTTTGACGCGGTCGATGAATTCGCGGGCGACGCGGAAGTGGACGTCGGCGGAGAGGAGGGCGGTGCGGACCTCTTGGAGGGCGGCCTCCATGTTGGCCTCGGAGAGCTGGCCGACGCCGCGGAGGTTGCGGAGGGCGGAGGAGAGTTTGTCGGTGAGGGACTCGAACATGGGAGGGAAGAGCGAGGAGCGAGGAGCGAGGAGCGGGGAGCCGGAGCGGAAGAGGGACAGAGCGACAGAAGGCGGCGGACGGATTTAGTTAACCACTAATGGGCGCTGATGGGCACTAATGTCGGAGAAACGGGAGGGCGGAGCGAATCTTTCTCGTTCTCTTACTCTTTCTCGTTCTCGGGTTTGATGGATCGAAAAGGGAGTTGGAGGAGAATCTGTTTAACCACGGAGAGCACGGAAGGCACGGAGTGGTGGAGACGGATTTGGCCGCGGATTTTTTCTTACAGGAGATAACGAAGAGAACGAAGGTCGGAGGAGAGGGCTTTGAATAAGGAGACTCAGGTCTTCGTTAACTTCGTTATCTCCTGTAAACCGGATTGGCCGTCACGCAACGCGTAGGACGGCGTAGGATTTTTTGCCCTTACGGAGGAGGATGTATTTGCCGAAGAGAAGGTCGGCCTCGGTGAGGGCGCGGGCGGGCTG